>NZ_JAPVZU010000012.1:0-76212 GCF_041432545.1 Streptococcus sp. 27098_8_113
GATTCAGCAGCCTAATGTCATCGATCAGGATATATTTGCGGCAGCGCTTGAGAATGTCCGCAAGAAAAAGCCTAATTCTTTCTACGACGACATTTGTTTTCAAAGATTACCAGAGGAGCGGGCCATTCAGGTCTTACACATAGGAAGTTATGACAGTGAGCCAGCCTCTTTTGAGAAAATGGATGAGCTGGCAAGCAGCTTGGGACTGGAAAGATGCGACCAAGTTCACAGAGAGATTTACTTGAGCAACAAAAATAGGACACCAGAAGAAAAGTTGAAAACCATCTTAAGGTATTCCGTCAGATAGGAGGAATTTGTCATGCCAAGACCTACAACAAAAAACGATTTGCTAGTTGCTGCTACAGAAAATTTTGAAAAACTCAATCTGCTCATTTCGAACATGACAGCGGACGAGTTGGCGAGACCCTTTGATTTTTCAAAGGATGAGAAAAAGAAAGAAGCCCACTGGAAGCGTGATCGGAATCTGAGGGATGTCTTAATCCATCTTTATGAATGGCACCAACTGCTACTTAACTGGGTGCAGGCCAATCAAAGGGGAGAAGAGAAGCCTTTCCTACCAGCTCCCTACAATTGGAGAACTTATGGTGATATGAATGTCGCATTTTGGGAAAAGCACCAGCAGACCTCTCTTGAGGAGGCAAGTTCTTTACTGGCTAGTTCACATAAAGCTGTCCTGGACCTAGCCGCAACCTTAACCAATGAAGAATTGTTTTCCAAGGGAGTTTATAAATGGACGGGCGGAACGACCTTGGGTTCTTATTTTGTCAGCGCCACATCCAGCCACTATGATTGGGCTATGAAAAAGCTTAAAGCTCATCAAAAGAATTGTAAAAGGAATCCTATCTAATAAAGTTTTCTAGGACTTGAGACTGATTTTTAGCACTCTTGCAAAAAGAGTGCTAATTTTTTGGTTTTTTGTCTTGACATTCATTTTTAAGAGTGTATAATAGAATCATAACTTAGCACTCGATGTATTAGAGTGCTAAATATAAAAAATAAAATCTCGCCAGTGGCTGGAAATTTTCTAAAGAGAGGTGAGGTCCTTGGTAACAGAACGCCAAAATGAGATTTTAAATCTAATTATTGATATCTTTACCAAGACGCATGAGCCTGTCGGTTCTAAAGCCTTGCAAGAGTCTATCCAGTCCTCGAGTGCCACCATTCGAAATGATATGGCAGCCTTGGAAAAGGAAGGGCTACTAGAAAAGGCTCATACATCGAGTGGCCGCAAGCCCAGTGTCGCTGGTTTCCAGTATTTTGTCCGCCATTCCTTGACCTTTGATCAGCTGGCGGAAAATGAGCTCTACGAGGTTGTCAAAGCTTTCGACCAAGAGTTCTTCAAGCTGGAGGATATCCTGCAGCGGGCAGCGGACGTCTTGGCAGAGTTGAGTGATTGCACGGTTGTAGCTCTTGACGTCGAGCCTAGTCGGCAACGGCTGACGGCTTTTGATATCGTTGTTATTAGCCAGCACGCAGCCTTAGCTGTCTTTACTCTGGATGAGTCCAATACCCTGACCAGTCAGTTCATGATTCCTAGGAATTTTCTCCAGGATGACCTACTGCGCTTGAGGGATATGATTCAGGAGCGCTTTCTGGGACAGACGGTCTTAGATATTCACTACAAGATTCGGACGGAGATTCCGCAGATTATCCAGCGTTACTTTACGACGACGGACAATGTTCTCGATCTCTTCGAGCATATTTTTGCTCAGATGTTTTCGGAGAAAGTAGCTGTAGCTGGCAAAGTCCAGTTGCTACGTTTTGCGGATCTTGAGGCTTATCAGTTCTTTGATGATCGTCAGAAGGTGGCTTTTGAAATCCGTGATAGTCTAGCTGAAGATCAGATGCAAAATGTCCGAGTCGCAGCTAGTCAAGAGGACTGTCTGGCCAATCTAACCCTGATTTCCAGCAAATTCCTGATTCCCTATCGGGGCTTTGGTATGCTGGCGGTGGTCGGTCCAGTCAATCTGGATTACCAGAAGGTAGTCAGCCAACTCAATGTTGTCAATCGAGTCTTGACGATGAAACTCACAGATTTCTACCGATATCTGAGTAGCAATCATTATGAGGTGAGTTGAACATGAAATTACATAAATTCCTAAAAAGGAGGCGAAAAATGTCTGAGGAAATAAAAAACGAAGAAGTAAAAGAAGAGGAAGTGGTAGAAGCTACTGAAGAAAAGGTAGAAACCGCTGAAGAAGCTGATGAAACCACTCCTGAAAAATCAGAACTAGAACTTGCAAATGAGCGGGCAGAAGACTTTGAAAATAAATACCTTCGCGCTCATGCAGAAATGCAAAATATCCAACGTCGTGCCAATGAAGAACGTCAACTCTTGCAACGCTATCGTAGCCAAGATTTGGCAAAAGCGATTCTCCCTTCTTTGGACAACCTAGAGCGTGCCCTTGCCGTTGAAGGATTGACAGACGACGTCAAAAAAGGATTGGAGATGGTGCAAGAAAGCCTAATTCATGCTCTTAAAGAAGAAGGCATCGAAGAAATCGCAGCGGACGGAGCATTTGACCATAACTACCATATGGCTATCCAAACTCTCCCAGCAGACGATGAACATCCAGCTGATACCATTGCACAAGTCTTCCAAAAAGGCTACAAACTCCATGACCGCATCCTACGCCCAGCCATGGTGGTAGTCTATAACTAGGCTAGAAAACTTAAATAATCTTGTCCGAAATGACAATAAACTATGAAGAAAGATAAAAAAGTAGTTCAGCTTTGCAATAGTGAGCGAAGCGAACAAAAGACGATACTCTTCGCCGTGGCGCTATTTGCGCAAACTTTGAGACCTTAGGATCAAAGTTTAGTCAAAGAGATTGACGAAGTCAAGCTCTGACGGCGCCGCCACTTAAGAAGAGTATCAAAAAGAAAAAACAACAAGGAGAAAAATACATGTCTAAAATTATCGGTATTGACTTAGGAACAACAAACTCAGCAGTTGCAGTTCTTGAAGGAACTGAAAGTAAAATCATCGCAAATCCAGAAGGAAACCGCACAACTCCATCTGTAGTGTCATTCAAAAATGGTGAAATCATTGTTGGTGACGCTGCAAAACGTCAAGCAGTCACAAACCCAGATACAGTGATCTCTATCAAATCTAAGATGGGAACTTCTGAAAAAGTTTCTGCAAACGGTAAAGAATACACTCCACAAGAAATCTCGGCCATGATCCTTCAATACTTGAAAGGTTACGCTGAAGAATACCTTGGTGAAAAAGTAACCAAAGCAGTTATCACAGTTCCAGCTTACTTCAACGATGCTCAACGTCAAGCAACTAAAGACGCTGGTAAAATCGCTGGCCTTGAAGTAGAACGTATCGTCAACGAACCAACTGCAGCGGCTCTTGCTTACGGTTTGGACAAGACTGACAAAGAAGAAAAAATCTTGGTATTCGACCTTGGTGGTGGTACATTCGACGTATCTATCCTTGAACTTGGCGACGGAGTCTTCGATGTATTGGCAACTGCAGGGGACAACAAACTCGGTGGTGACGACTTTGACCAAAAAATCATCGACTACTTGGTAGCAGAATTCAAGAAAGAAAACGGTATTGACTTGTCTACTGACAAGATGGCAATGCAACGTTTGAAGGATGCAGCTGAAAAAGCTAAGAAAGACCTTTCAGGTGTAACTTCAACTCAAATCAGCTTGCCGTTCATCACTGCTGGTGAGGCTGGACCTCTTCACTTGGAAATGACTTTGACTCGTGCTAAATTCGACGATTTGACTCGTGACCTTGTAGAACGTACAAAAGTTCCAGTTCGTCAAGCCCTTTCAGATGCAGGTTTGAGCTTGTCAGATATCGACGAAGTGATCCTTGTCGGTGGTTCAACTCGTATCCCAGCCGTTGTTGAAGCTGTTAAAGCTGAAACTGGTAAAGAACCAAACAAATCAGTCAACCCTGATGAAGTAGTTGCTATGGGTGCTGCCATCCAAGGTGGTGTGATTACTGGTGATGTTAAAGACGTTGTCCTTCTTGACGTAACGCCATTGTCGCTTGGTATCGAAACAATGGGTGGTGTCTTCACAAAACTTATCGATCGCAACACTACTATTCCAACATCTAAATCACAAGTCTTCTCAACTGCGGCAGACAACCAACCAGCTGTTGATATCCACGTTCTTCAAGGTGAACGCCCAATGGCAGCAGATAACAAGACTCTTGGACGCTTCCAATTGACTGATATCCCAGCTGCACCTCGTGGTATCCCACAAATCGAAGTAACCTTTGACATCGATAAGAACGGTATCGTATCTGTTAAGGCCAAAGACCTTGGAACTCAAAAAGAGCAAACAATCGTTATCCAATCAAATTCTGGCTTGACTGACGAAGAAATCGACCGCATGATGAAAGATGCAGAAGCAAACGCTGAAGCAGATAAGAAACGTAAAGAAGAAGTTGACCTTCGTAACGAAGTTGACCAAGCTATCTTTGCGACTGAAAAGACCATTAAGGAAACTGAAGGCAAAGGCTTCGACGCAGAACGCGACGCTGCTCAAGCTGCCCTTGATGAACTTAAGAAAGCCCAAGAAGACAACAACTTGGACGACATGAAAGCAAAACTCGAAGCTCTTAACGAAAAAGCGCAAGCATTGGCAGTGAAACTCTACGAACAAGCCGCAGCAGCTCAACAAGCCCAAGCCCAAGCAGGAGCAGAAGGCGCACAAGCAACAGGAAATGCAGGCGATGACGTCGTAGACGGAGAGTTTACGGAGAAATAAAATAGTCCAGTGGACTATTTTATCCCGAGCTTTAAAATCAGAAGAGCGAGGGCGTTAAGAATGACGAATCACTAAAGTGATTGTCATTCTACGGCAATCGCTATGGCGACTTGCCTAAACGCCTTACTAGTTCAAAAACAAAGTATAATCGACTTTGTTTTTGAACGTCGTAATGATAGGAAGAAATCCAGAGGTTGCAACCCAGCCTCTGTTTTTCGGTAAAAAGAGTTGGAACGTAAATTTTTGGTTTTTCTTTAAACTAAGTTAGAAGGGAACTGAACCCGACCTAAATCGAGGTTTCGTTCCGCAATATTAACAGAAAGGAACAAGGGTGTTCGTAATTGAACCCGAGCGGAAAGCTTGGAAATTAGATAAACCTCCTAAGAAATCAGGATTTCTTGTCGGTTTCCTAAATTTCAGTCGCTTTCTGTTCGCTCTTGGTATCTTAAATGAACAATACTGAATTTTATGATCGTTTAGGTGTCTCTAAGAATGCTTCTCAGGATGAGATTAAGAGAGCCTATCGGAAATTATCTAAAAAATATCACCCAGATATCAATAAAGAGCCTGGGGCGGAAGATAAATATAAGGAAGTCCAGGAGGCTTATGAAACGCTGAGCGATGAGCAAAAGCGGGCGGCCTATGATCAATACGGCGCAGCGGGTGCCAATGGTGGCTTTGGCGGCGGTGCAGGCGGTTTCGGAGGCTTTGATGGATCTGGTTTTGGTGGCTTCGAAGATATCTTTTCTAGCTTCTTTGGCGGTGGTGCGACTCGTAATCCAAACGCTCCGCGGCAAGGAGACGATCTCCAGTATCGGGTAAATCTCCGCTTTGAAGAGGCTATTTTCGGTACAGAAAAAGAAGTGAAATACAATCGTGAGGCTAGCTGTCGGACTTGTCATGGTTCAGGTGCCAAGCCAGGAACTAGCCCAGTAACTTGTGGCCGCTGTCACGGCTCTGGTGTTATTAACGTCGATACTCAGACACCGCTGGGCATGATGCGTCGACAAGTGACTTGTGATGTCTGTCACGGTCGCGGACAAGAAATCAAAAGTCCATGTGAAACCTGCCATGGAACAGGACACGAAAAGCAAGCGCATAGCGTTCATGTAAAAATCCCCGCTGGTGTGGAAACAGGTCAACGAGTTCGCTTGGCGGGTCAAGGTGAGGCAGGCTTTAATGGCGGTCCTTACGGAGACTTGTATGTAGTGGTGAACGTTGAGCCAAGCGATAAATTTGAACGTGACGGTTCTACCATTTACTACAAGCTCAACCTCAACTTTGTACAAGCAGCTCTGGGCGACAGTGTGGAAATCCCAACTGTGCATGGAAATGTTGAATTGACAATCCCAGAAGGAACCCAGACGGGCAAGCGTTTCCGTCTGCGTGGTAAGGGAGCACCAAATCTGCGCGATGGAAGTGTAGGTGACCAATATGTCACTGTCAATGTCGTAACGCCAACAGGCCTCAATGACCGTCAAAAGGCGGCTCTTAAGGATTTTGCAGCGGCTGGAGACATCACAGTGAGCCCTAAGAAGAAAGGCTTCTTTGATAAGATGAAAGATGTCTTTGAAGGGGAATAAAGAAGGATAGGCTAGGGCAAAAGTCCTAGCCTATCAATTGTCTTTGGAATGTCGAGCAAGACGCAGTGGTTGAGTGGGCTCTACTACGCTGATTTTATCAGCTTTTACAGCCCTACTCAACTGTGCGGAGGTGGGACGACGAAATCGAATTCTAACGAATTACCGATTTCTGTCCCACTCTCTTTTTTTGTACTATTTTTAGAGATTTAATCTCTATTTATAGGACAAGATAGAATGAATTGACAAGGCAAGCTCGTGCAAGGTAGAATGATTTTAAGTGAATCTTTCTTTTTTTATGCAAAAATGTAAGCGATTACCTTTTGAAAGGAGCGACTAGGGAGGAGGCAGCAAGTGCACGAAAAAAGAAAAGAAGAGAAGGAGTTAAGGTAAAAATGCAATTTGATAAGAAACAAAGATTTAGTATCCGTAAGTTGAGTTTAGGCGTTTGCTCTGTTTTGGTCGGAATAGCGCTGTTTGGGGCTGGTCATGCGTTAGCAGATGAAAACAGTTCAGCAGCCTCACAAGCTACTACTAGCGTCCTTGCCAAGGAGGAGGCTCAGACGGAAGCAGCAGCTGAAGAGACGAAAGTCAGTGAAGCACCTGTCGAGGCTGTCCAAGGTCTGGCGACAGAAGCTGAAAAGCAAGCTCTTGCTTCTGAGGCTCCAGTAGCTGAGAGCAAGGAAGTAACGGCTGGTAAGGAAAAAGAAGTCAAGGAAGAAGCGCCTGCCAGCAAAGAGACAAAAGTCGTAGAGGACTTACCAAGCCAAGAAGATAAAAAGCTCAAACCGAAAGAAATCAAGTTTGATACTTGGCAAGAACTGCTTGACTGGAAGCCGGGAGCTCGTGAAGATGACGAAATCAACCGGGCTAGCGTGCCTCTGGCTGAGCGTTATCAGGGGCACCAAATCAACCAGCAAGCCAATCCAGAGGCGAAAGTACAGGCTCTGTCCAATATGAACTCTAAAGCCAAGGATCATGCTTCCATTGGGGGCGAGGAATTCAAGGCCTATGCTTTCGATTACTGGCAATATCTACATTCCATAGTGTACTGGGATGGTTTAGTTCCGACGCCAGATGTTATTGATGCGGCTCATAGAAATGGTGTACCAATCTACGGAACCCTCTTCTTCAATTGGTCGTCAAGCGCTAAGGATCAAGAACGTTTTGCAGAAGCCTTAAAAGAAGATTCTGAAGGCTCAAAGACTTTTCCAATTGCTCGTAAATTAGTCGAATTGGCTAAATATTATGGCTATGATGGCTATTTTATTAACCAAGAAACGACAGGTAGCCAAGTAGAACCACTCGGTCCTAAAATGCGTGACTTCTTGCTCTATACCAAAGAGTACGCACGTTCTTTGAATTACCCCGTTAAATATTCTTGGTATGATGCCATGACCTATGAATATGGTCGTTACCATGAAAATGCCCTTGGCGAATATAATTATCAATTTATGCAGCCTAAAGATGGAGAAAATCCAGTGGATACCTTCTTTGCTAACTTTAACTGGGGCAAGGCAGAGACAGACTATTCCATCAGTACAGCAAAATGGATCAAACGGGATCCTTACGATGTTTTGGCGGGGATAGAGCTGCAAAAGGGTGGTTCTTACAAGACTAATGTGGACTGGGATGCGATTTTGGACGAAAATGGCAAACTTCGTCTGTCTTTAGGTTTGTATGCGCCTGATACGATCACTGGTCTAGGTAAGACAGGTGAGGGCTACCATACTCATGAAAACTACTTCTGGACAGGCTTTCAAGGCGATCCTAGCAAGGGTAAACCAGCAGACCAGTCTTGGTATGGGATGTCCAACTTGGTGGTTGATAAGACCGCTATCACCAAGCCTGATTTTAATACTTCCTTTAATACAGGACACGGAAAACGTTGGTTTGTAGATGGGAAAGTCTCAAAAGATGGCGAATGGAACTATCGTTCTGTGTCTGGATTCTTGCCGACTTGGCGCTGGTGGATTCGACATGCGGAAGGCAGTGCACCGCTCAAAGGACGCTATGACTTTGACGAAGCGTATAACGGAGGAAATTCACTGGCTTTTGAGGGCGATTTGGCTGCCAATAGCAACCAGAATGTCATGCTCTACTCGACCAAGATTCCAGTTAGTGACAAGACCAAGCTGACCCTGACCCATAAGGGTGGCCAAGGAACAAGCACTTGGGTGGCTCTTGCGACGAAGCCAGACTATTCTGAGTACGAGTGGAAAGAACTCAGTCCGAGCAAGGACTGGAAGACAGAGACCTTTGACTTATCTTCATTAGCAGGTAAAACCATTTATGGCGTGAAAATGTACTTCGACCCTGACCAGGATGTCAAGGACTATAAGTTTAACCTAGGTCAATTGTCCATCTATGCCAATCAAGAGAAGCCAGCTGCACCAAAAGATGTGGTGGTCAAGGCTAAGCGTCTTCAAAATGCGCAGGAAGCAGAAGCTTTACTACAGTTTAAAGGCAGTGCAGATGCGGATTACTACGAAATCTATGAAAAAGACGGCGACCAATGGCGTCTAGTGACAGGAACCTCTAGCACATCCGCTTATTTGGCTAAGGTGAGTCGTTCAGCTAGTGCTAAGGGCAGCAAGCAAGAGTTGAAAGTCGTTGCAGTAGGAAAGAATGGTTTGCGTTCAGAGGCTGGGACAGTTGACTTTGACTGGGGTATGCAGGTTTCTGATACAAGCTTGCCAAAACCTTTGGCAGAAAATGTGGTGTTGGGTGCAAAAGTAATTGGTACAACTTTCTCTGATGCGGATGGTAGCGAAGGCGTCGAAGGAATGCTGAATGGCACCATTACCAGTCTGTCAGACAAGTGGTCTTCTGCCCAACTCAGTGGTACGGTAGATATTCGTTTGACTCAGCCTCGGACAGTGACTCGCTGGGTTATGGAGCATGCTGGAGCAGGCGGAGAGTCTGTTGACGACGGCAAGATGAATACACGCGACTTTGACCTGTATTATAAGGATGAGGCGGGCGAATGGAAATTAGCCAAGGCCGTTCGTGGCAATAAAGACCATGTGTCAGATATCGTCTTGGATAAGCCAATTCGAGCACAAGACTGGCGTTTGGATGTCATTACAGCCGACAATGGAACTCCATGGCGGGCAATCCGAATCTACAACTGGAAGATGTATGAAAGCTTGGATACGGAAACAGCTAACGTGCCGATGAAAGATGCTGCTGCGCGGGTTCTTGGAAATGGACATGTCCAAGTAGGCTTCAAAGATGTGCCAGCTAAGACGACGGTATCCCTCTATGACAGCAGCGATGCGACAAAACCGATTGCAACTATGACGGCGGATAAAGACGGCAATCTCATCTTCAAACCACTTGCTTTTGCTAAACTCCCTAGCCTCTTGTATTACCGCTCACAAGTAGCTGGTAAAGATATTAGTAATGTACTAGCTATTGAAGTGCCTAAAGAAGACAAGGAAATTTCGAAGGTTGAGCTGGAAACAGCACCAGAAAGAAAAGTCTATCGTCAAGGAGATGCTCTGTCTCTGAAAGGCGGTACAATTCGTGTCAGCTTTAAGGACGGCCAGCCAGATCAATTGGTTCAGCTTTCAAACAGTGGGGTGGAAGTGACGGGCTATGATCCATCTAAGCTAGGAGAGCAGCATTTGCAACTGTCCTATCTGGGACAAAAACTGGATCAAGTGCTGACGGTCTTTGTTGTTAGTCATAGCGAAGCAGGCGAAAAGACTCCTGTAGGCCTAGAAGTGATCGAAAAACCTAAAACAGAATATATCGTGGGAGAAAGCCTTGAGACTACAGGAGGACGTTTCCGTCTGGTCTTTGATGATGAAACGACCGAAGAGCATAGTTTTGATGAAGCCGATGTCCAAGTCTCAGGCTATGATAGTCACAAAGAAGGCCGTCAAACTATTTCGGTCAACTATCGTGGTGTGACGACAACGTACGATGTGTTTGTATCATCAAAACCAGCCTTGAACGATGAATATCTGAAGCAAAAACTAGCAGAAACAGCGGCTGTTCAAAATAAGATCGACTTTAGCTTTGCGACTCCAGAAGTCAAAGAAGCCTTGCTCAAGGAAATTGCATCTGCTGAGCAGATTCTAAAAGATCACGATACAAGCACACAAGACCAAGTCGATGAAAGTCTAGCAAAACTGACTCAGGCATTTAAGGCTCTGGACGGACGCAAGAATTTTGCGGACAAGACGGCTGAATTGGATACTTTGAGCAAAGAAGCGCAAGCCTTGCTGGAGCAAAAACCAAACCATCCATCAGGCGATGCCCTCCTCAGCCTGTTGAGCAAGAATAAAGACTTGTTGGCTTCAGCTGAAGTGACACCAGCCTCACTTGAAACTGCTAAAGCCTCTCTGCAAGCTCTTATTACCCAGCTTCAGGAAGATAAGCCAGCTGTATTTGTAGATGAATCTACGGGTGTGGAAGTTCAATTCTCAAACAAGGAGCCAACTCCGATCAAGGGCTTGAAAGTAGCAGTTGTTGAGCTAAATGCTGCCGAAAAAGAAGCCTTGGGTAGCAGACTTGGTAAGGTTTATGATGTGGCAGGAGTGGATAAAGCCGGGCACGACGTTGCTACTCAATACACTAGTCTGGTTAAAATCCCTGTAGAAGCTGGCAAGGAAGTCGAGCAAGTTCTTTCCTTCGTAGACAATCAGCCAGGCCAGCCTCTTGACTTTGAGCGTGTCGGTGATACAATTGTCTTCACAGCGTCTCACCTTGCTCACTATGCTGTGATTTACAAGGCTGAAAAGAGTGATTTGCCAGGACAAGATAATCCAGCAGAAACTCCAAAACCAAGTCAACCACAGGGACCAGAAACTACTCAGCCAGCAGGGGAAAATAAACCAGCAACTGAAGGACAAAAACCAGAGCTAGGTCAGACAAAACCAAGTGATGAAGTCGAAAAACCAGAGCTAGGTCAAATAAAACCAAGTGCTGAAGCTGAAAAATCTGAAAGAGGTCAGAAAGTGCAAGAACCACTGGCACATTCTAAGGAATCAGGCTTGGCAACAGCTTCACCAGAGCAGGCAGAGGCTCCTAAGGCGCCTCAACTGCCGAAGACAGGTACATCTACTAGCCTTTTGGCTTCTGTATCAGGACTTTTAGCCCTTGTTGCTAGCTGGCTTCTATTCACACGAAAAAAAGAAGACCGATAATTTAGCGCTTTTGTCCAGTTTAGAAAAGTAAGCTAGACAAATCGTTAATCTAAATGTTCTTGCCCTGAAAGGAAGCTAGAATTTCCTCTTGGCAGCGGTGGCAGGACAATTTAATCAAAAACTTGGAGAAGACTATTTAGTCTTCTCTTTTTTGATTTTGGTGGCTTATCTAGTTTGCCTCAGGCTTTCAAACGAGATGAATAGAGCAAAATGGCTCGATTGTTTTGCCCCCAGCTTTAGTGATAAATCACCTTATAAAAATATGGCTCTAGATTTAATCTATTTGTCATTTAACTATAGAATCTTGTGGAGACAATATTGATGAAAGGCAGGGGATACACTATAATAGAAGAAAAAGAAATCGCTTACATAATAAAGTGGAACATTTTAAAAGGAGATTTTATGATGATCTTTAATAGAAAGCAACGTTTTTCTATTCGGAAACTTTCAATCGGGGCAGCATCTGTCCTGGTCGGCTTTTGTTTGGCAGGACAAGTCGTTTCAGCTGACGAGGTACAAACAGCGCCTACAAGTCTTGTAGCTACGACAGGACCGGCTGTAGCCAGTGCAGGAGAAGGGGTGCAGGAAGTTGTTCCTGTGGAAGCCCAGGCTAGCAGTGAGACCTTGCCAGAAGCAGTTGCTAAAAATAGTGAGGAAGTTAAGCCTCAAGCTGTGCCAGCAGAAAAACCAGTAATAGAGGAGCCAAAACTAGATACAGTCGCTGAAAAATCAGTGACTGCAACAGAAAGTGCTTCTACGAATTCTGATGAGTCTAAGGTAACCCTGCCTAGTGAAACTCCTAAAACGGAGAAAGCTAGTCAGGTCGATGAAAAGCTGGCTATGCGGAAAATGGTTTCGATTGATGCAGGCCGTAAGTATTTTAGCCCTGAGCAGCTGAAGGAAATCGTAGACAAGGCGAAACGCTTTGGCTTCACGGACATGCATTTGCTGGTGGGGAATGATGGCCTACGCTTCCAATTGGATGATATGTCCTTGACTGTTGGTGATAAGACTTATGCCAGTGAGGATGTCAAGAAAGCCATTGAAAAAGGAACCAATGCTTATTACAATGATCCAAATGGCAATCACTTGACGCAAGCTCAAATGACGGACTTGATTGACTATGCTAAAAAGCAAGGTATCGGTCTCGTTCCGACCATCAATAGCCCTGGCCACATGGATGCTATCTTGCATGCTATGAAGGAGTTGGGAATTCAAAATCCAAACTTTAACTACTTTGGTAAGGAATCTGCACGGACAGTTGATCTAAACAATCAGACAGCTGTTGATTTTACCAAGGCTTTGATTGACAAATATGCAGGCTATTTTGCAGGGAAGACGGACATTTTCAATATTGGTTTGGACGAGTATGCCAATGATGCGACCAATGCGAAGGGATGGCAGGTTCTACAAGCAGACAGGTACTATCCAGGAGAAGGTTATCCAGAAAAGGGCTATGAAAAATTCATCGCTTATGCCAATGACCTAGCTAAAATTGTTAAGAGTCATGGCTTGAAGCCAATGGCCTTTAATGATGGTATTTACTATAATTCTGACCAAACTTTTGGTGAGTTCGACAAGGATATTATTGTTTCTTACTGGACTGGTGGCTGGGGCGGTTATGATGTAGCTTCTTCTAAACTTTTGTCTGAAAAAGGCCATCAAATCTTGAATACCAATGATGCTTGGTATTATGTCTTGGGACGCAATGCAGATGGCCAAGGCTGGTACAATTTGGATCAAGGCTTGAAGGGAATTGCCTCCACTCCAATTACCAGCGTTCCTAAATCAGAAGGGGCAGATATTCCGATTATGGGAGGCATGGTAGCTGCTTGGGCTGATGAGCCTTCTGCTCGTTTTTCTGCATCTCGACTCTATAAATTGATGCGTCGCTTTGCTGATCGTAATGCAGAATATTTTGCAGCTAATTACCAAGATGCAGCTGCAGAGTTAGAAGCTATTCCAAGTGACTTGGCAGCTAAATATACAGAGGAAAGTATTGCTCGACTCAAGGAAGCTGAAAAAGCAGTTAGAGCCTTGGATGAAAACCTGAGCCGCGCGCAACAAGGCACCATCAATCAGGCTGTTGCTGAGTTAAAAGCAGCCCGTGAAAATCTAAAACCAACAGAAGCTTACCAAAAGATTTTGGACAAGCAAGCAGAACGTGAAAAAGTAGCCAAGAACAAGGTTATTTCCATTGATGCAGGCCGTAAGTACTTCTCGCTAGATCAGCTCAAGAGAATTGTCGACAAGGCTAGTGAGTTGGGCTACTCTGATGTGCACTTGCTGGTCGGAAATGACGGTATGCGCTTCATGCTGGATGATATGACCATTAAAGCCAATGGGAAGACTTACCAGAGTGACCAAGTCAAGGAAGCTATCACTGAGGGTACTAAATCCTACTACGATGATCCAAATGGCAATGCTCTGAGCCAGAAAGAAATGGATGAGTTGATCAGCTATGCCAAACAAAAGGGCATCGGGGTGATTCCAGCACTCAATAGTCCTGGTCACATGGACGCTCTTCTGGTGGCTATGGAAAAATTAGGCATTCAGAATCCGCAGGCTTATTTTGACAATCTTTCTAAGACCACTATGGACTTGGAAAATGAAGAGGCAAAAGCCTTCACCAAAGCCTTGATTGGCAAGTACATGGATTACTTTGCAGGAAAATCAAAGATTTTCAACTATGGTACAGATGAGTATGCCAACGATGCGACCAATGCTCAGGGTTGGTATTATCTGAAATACTACAACCTCTATGGCAAGTTTGCAGAATATGCCAACACGCTTGCTGCTATGGCTAAAGAGCGAGGCCTTCAACCAATGGCTTTCAACGATGGCTTCTACTACGAAGACAAGGATGATGTTGAGTTTGACAAGGATGTCTTGATTTCTTACTGGTCTAAGGGATGGTGGGGTTACAACCTTGCCTCACCTCAGTATCTAGCAAGCAAGGGCTATAAATTCCTCAATACCAATGGGGACTGGTACTATATCTTAGGGCAAAAACCGGAAGATGGTGGTGGTTTCTTACAGAAAGCACTTGAAAATACTGAAAAGACACCATTTAACCAACTAGCCTCTACCAAGTATCCAGAAGTCTCTCTCCCAACAGTCGGCAGCATGCTTGCTATCTGGGCAGATAGACCACAGGCTGAGTACAAGGAAGAAGAGATTTTCAAATTGATGACAGCATTTGCTGATCACAATAAAGACTACTTCAAGGCCAACTATGAGTCTGTCCGAGATGAATTGGCCAAGGTTCCTAGCGATTTTAGCATCTATACGCCAGAGTCTGTTGCTAGTCTGAAGGCTGCCCAAGCTGATATCGACTGGGAATTGAATCGGAATAAACAGGCTGAGGTAGATAAACTGGTCGCTAAACTTCGAGCTGCGCGTGAAAATCTGAAGCCACTTAGCCACAATGGCAGCACAGCTCAGGATGAGAAAGCTGCTTTAGTTGAGGATAAGCCATATCTGGATATCCAAACAGAAGAGCTTGCTTTTGAGACAAAAGAAATATTGAATCCAGAGCTTGAAAAAGGCCAACGAAAAGTTGTTCAAACAGGAAGCAAGGGCGAAAAAATGAATCTAGTGGAAGTATCTGCGCTAGATGGCAGCCGAAAGGTTGTTGAGTCTTCCGTTTCTAAAGCACCAGTGGATGAGCTAGTAGAAGTGGGCACTAAAGAAACGAAACCTAGTCTTGGTCAAATCGAAGTGCCGATTGTTCAGCCTGCTCCATCAGTGACTCCTCTTGTCAAAGATAAGCCAGCTGAGCGCCCAGTAACCCCAGTAACCCCAGCAACTCCAACTACTTCAGCGCCTTCAGCAGAGCAGAAAGTAGCTGAGACAAAGGTTGCTAAATCTTCAGAGTCTTCTGTTTCTAAAGCCGCTAAACTTCCTCAAACTGGAACATCATCAGATTGGGCGATGACTTTACTAGGCACTGTCCTGGCCTTCCTAGGCTTAGCTGGAAGCAAGAAAAAGGAGCAATAATCCTTCTGACGGATTATCTATGATCTACCATTCGGGCTTGGCGTGTTAATAGCTGAGCCCGATTGTACTTGATTTGACAAGTAGGATTTTCCTATACCAGTGTAGGGAAATGCGATAAGGATTCTGAAAGGAGCAAAAATGACAGAACTTCAAGATTTTATCGAGCAAGTTTTCAAGGAGCAATATGAGGCTTCTTTTGGGTCAGCTAGGCTTGAAGAACTGGAGCCCAAGGATTATTATCTGACACGGGAAGAGGAAGGGCGCTTAATCGCCTTGCTCCATGCTCAGCAGGTGTTGGAAAACATCCATATCAAGACCTTAGTGGTAGATAAGGGACACCAGAAAAAGGGCTTGGGAGCTAGTCTGCTGGCAGAATTAGAAGAAAAGGCTGAGAAAGCGGGAGTCAGCAGCATCACCTTGTCCACCAAATCTTATCAGGCCAGGGATTTTTACATCAAGCAAGGCTATGAAATCTATGCCAGTCTGGAAGATGTGCCCCAAAAAGGTGTGACCAAATATCATTTTATCAAGTGGTTAAAGTGAGCTATTCTAAGATGAATGGAAGTCAATGGCAATCACCATTAAAGTTTACAAAAAATAAGCTTTGCTAGTCTAGCAAAGCTTATTTTTTAGTTGTCTTCGTCTGGTGTAAGCACCATCGGAATGATAATCGGTTCGCGCTCGGTGCTTTCGTAGAGGAAAGGACGCAAGGCGTTGACGATAGCGCCGCTGACAGATTGGACGCTGGCGTCTTTATTCTTGAGTGCAATGCGAATAGCATTGAAGAGGATACGCTGGCTTTGGCGGATGAGATCACCTGATTCGCGCATGTAGATAAAGCCACGGCTGAGAATATCTGGACCGGCTAAAATCATCTTGGACTCAAAATCAACTGTTGCGACAGCAAGAACCACACCGTCCTCTGACAGGTCTTTACGGTCGCGCAGGACTGCAGCTCCGATTTCACCAATGCGGTTCCCATCAACATAAATATCTTGAGCGTTGAAGCTACCAGCAATACGAGCTGAGTCAGCTGTCAGAGCCAGCACGTCACCATTGCTCATGATGAAGATATTGTCTTTTGGTACTCCGGTATCAACGGCTAGACCTGCATGGACTTTCTGCATGCGGTATTCACCATGGACTGGCATAAAATATTTAGGTTTGATCAAGCGAAGCATGAGTTTCTGCTCTTGCTGGCCACCGTGTCCAGAGGTGTGGATGTTGTTAATCTTACCGTGAATCACTTCGACGCCAGCCTCGGAAATGATGTTAATCAGCTTGTTCACGCTGGTCGTATTTCCAGGGATTGGGCTGGATGAGAAGATGACCGTATCTCCCGGCTGCAGCTGAACCTGACGGTGGGTACCATTAGCAATCCGTGACAGTGCTGCCATGGGCTCACCCTGACTTCCGGTACACATAATCAGCACTTCGCCAGCTGGATAGTCCTTGAGTTCATTTGGCTCGATGAAGGTATCTTTAGGAACCTTGATATAGCCCAGCTCAATCCCGTTGACAATGGCCTTTTCCATGGAGCGGCCAAAGACCGCAATCTTACGCCCTGTCTTGACAGCAGCTTCAGCAGCTTGCTGGAGGCGGAAGATGTTTGAAGCAAATGAAGCGAAAATAATCCGTCCATGAATGCCTTCGATAATCTTCATGATAGACTGTCCAACCACTTTTTCGGAATTGGTAAAGGTCGGAACTTCAGCATTGGTCGAGTCGGACAGGAGGCAGAGGACGCCTTCCTCGCCCAGAGCGGCCATGCGGTGCAAGTCTGCTGGTTCGCCGACTGGTGTAAAGTCAAACTTGAAGTCACCGGTACAGACAATCTTACCTTGCGGCGTATGGATGACAATCCCCAAAGGTTCTGGAATCGAGTGGGTTGTGCGGAAGAAGGTCGCCTTCAGATTTTTAAAGGTCAACTCTGTATTTTGATTGATTTCATAGAGCTTGGCATCACGCAAAAGTCCATGCTCTTCTAGCTTGCCCCGAATGAGAGCCAGAGCCAAAGGGCCAGCATAGATGGGAACATTGGCTTGCTTGAGCAGGAAAGGAATGCCACCGATGTGGTCCTCGTGCCCGTGGGTGATGAGGACAGCTTTCACGCGGTCGATATTTTCTACGATATAAGAGTAGTCGGGGATAACATAGTCGATACCCAAGAGGTCGTCTTCAGGGAATTTAATCCCAGCATCAACAATGATAATCTCATCTTGATACTCAATTCCGTAGGTGTTTTTACCGATTTCGCCCAGACCGCCGATGGCGAAAACACCAACTTCTTCTTTCTTTAAGTTATATGCCATAGGTTACAACTCCGTCAATTCGAAGGCGCCTGACTCTTTTTCGTATTCAAGGTGTTTGTCAGACAAGAGCTCGATAAATTCGATATTGTAAGGAGTCTTTTCTTCGACCAATTTGCGGGCTTTGATACGACCTTCTAATTCATTGGATGCTTCTACATCTAAATAGAGGGCACGTGTTTGTTCACGGCGTGGACTGCGTTCTTTTGTTTCTTGATAAAAAACTTTGTAAATCATTTTATTTCCTTCCATTTTTCACGATCAAGCTATAGAAAACGACAGCTAATCAGCTGTTTTCTTTTATTCAGTTTTATGAGTAGTAGATTGACCTTGATTCGATATAATTCTACCCAATTATATCATAAAACCAGCTTTTAGTAAAAGACATAGCCGAGAAAATCTTGTGGAGATTTTCAGAAAAGCTTTTGAGGACAATCTGGGTCATCAAATGACTGCCTCTCTCTATCCTTGTCGCTGCTTTTGTAGTATAATAAGAAGCAAACACTCGAGTAAGGAAGAAAATGATGAACATTTTAGCGATGGATACGTCAAATAAGGCTCTATCTCTAGCGATTTTAGAGAATGAGGAGCTCTTGGGGCAGGTGACGCTCAATATCAAGAAAAATCATAGCATCACCCTTATGCCGGCTATCGATTTTCTGATGAATAGTCTGGATATGAAGCCGACGGATTTGGATCGTATCGCGGTGGCGCAGGGACCGGGCAGCTACACAGGTCTGAGAATTGCGGTGGCGACAGCCAAGACTCTGGCTCATACCCTCAAGATTGAGCTGGTCGGTGTGTCTAGTCTGCTGGCTTTAGTCCCAGAGCAGGCGGAAGGTTTGGTTATTCCCATCGTGGATGCCCGCCGCAATAATGTCTATGCTGGTTTTTACCAGTCTGGTCAGGCTGTACGGCCTGAGGCTCATCTGCCTTTGGCAGAGGTTTTGGAAATGGCTGGCGCTGCTAATCAGCCAGTTACTTTTGTCGGAGAGATAGCAGTTTTTGTGGAGCAGATTGAAGCGGCTCTTCCTCAGGCTGCCATTCGGTCAACGTTGCCAGATGCCGCAGCTGTTGGTCGTCTCAGTTTAGACCTGCCAGCCCAGTCTATTCATGACTTTGTTCCTAACTATCTCAAGCGTGTAGAAGCCGAGGAAAATTGGCTCAAGACCCATCAGGAATCCAGCGATTCTTACATTCAGCGCTTATGATTGAAATGAGAAAATGGAGCGCTGACTCGGATGCGGACGCGGTACCTCTCGCAAAAGAGCTGGAACAGCTCTTACTTGCAGTCTATGAGGTCAGTCCTTGGACTGCAGGCCAAGTAGAAGAAGTTCTGCGCTCGAATGTGAATAGCTGTGCGCTAGCAGAAGATGGGAGTCAGCTTGTTGGTTTTTTAGTCTGGCAGGAGACCGATTTTGAAGCAGAAGTTCTGCAGATTGCTGTATTGCCTAGCTATCAGGGGCAGAAAATCGCAACAGCCTTGTTTGACTTTTTGCCAGCTGACAAAGAAATTTTCCTCGAAGTGAGGGAGTCAAACAAGCCAGCTCTGCTATTTTACAAAAAAGAAAAATTTGAAGAAATCGCGCGGCGGAAGGCCTACTACCATGCTCCGGTGGAAGATGCGATTGTTATGAAAAGAGAGATCCATGAAAGATAGATATATTTTAGCTTTTGAGACGTCTTGTGACGAGACCAGTGTGGCGGTTCTGAAGAATGAAACCGAGCTTTTGAGCAATGTCATTGCCAGCCAGATTGAGAGCCACAAGCGTTTTGGCGGAGTGGTACCAGAAGTGGCCAGTCGTCACCATGTGGAGGTCATTACGGTGTGCATTGAGGAGGCCTTGGTAGAAGCAGGGATTAGCGAGGAGCAAGTCACAGCGGTGGCCGTCACCTACGGTCCTGGTCTGGTTGGGGCGCTTTTGGTCGGCTTGGCAGCGGCCAAGTCCTTTGCCTGGGCTCATGATATTCCCTTGATTCCGGTCAATCATATGGCTGGGCACCTGATGGCTGCCCAGAGTGTGGAGCCCTTGGAGTTTCCCTTGCTGGCTCTCTTGGTCAGCGGCGGCCATACTGAACTGGTCTATGTCAGTCAGGCTGGTGACTATAAGATTGTGGGGGAGACCCGCGATGATGCGGTCGGTGAAGCCTATGATAAGGTCGGTCGCGTCATGGGGCTGACCTATCCAGCAGGCCGTGAAATCGATCAGCTGGCTCATGAGGGGCAGGACATTTATAATTTTCCGCGAGCTATGATCAAGGAGGACAATCTGGAATTTTCTTTTTCCGGTCTCAAGTCGGCCTTTATCAACCTGCACCACAATGCCCAGCAAAAGGGAGAAGACTTGTCTAATCAAGACCTGTCAGCAAGCTTTCAGGCGGCGGTCATGGATATTCTCATGGCCAAGACTAAGAAAGCGCTGGAAAAATATCCGGTCAAGGCTCTGGTCGTGGCGGGCGGTGTTGCGGCCAATCAAGGCCTGAGAGAACGCTTGGCAGCTGAGATTCAGGATGTCAAGGTGATTATTCCGCCACTTCGCCTCTGCGGTGATAATGCTGGTATGATTGCCTATGCCAGCGTCAGTGAGTGGAATAAGGAAAATTTTGCCAGTTTGGATCTGAATGCAAAGCCAAGTCTAGCTTTTGAAACGATGGAGTAAAGGAGAAGAATGCGCGGACAGACATTTAAACAAGGGGCACAAGCGGCAGTACCAACGGCTCTGGGCTATATTGGGATTGGTCTAGCTTGCGGCATCATGGCGGCACCTCATATGAATCCCTTGGAGATGGGGCTGATGAGTATTTTGGTTTATGCCGGCAGTGCCCAGTTTGCCATGATTGGCTTATTTGCCCAGCAGGCGCCAGTCTTGGCCATCGCACTGACTGTTTTTCTGATAAATATTCGGCATCTTTTGCTCTGTCTGCATGCATCGACTCTTTTTCGTAAGGCTAGCTTGATGCAGAATATTGTCATTGGCTCTTTTTTGACGGACGAATCTTATGGGGTCTTGATGGGAGAGCAGGTGCATACAGAAGAGATTGCGGCTAGCTGGATGATGGGTAACAATTTCATGAGTTATACTTCTTGGATTTTGGGTACTATTTTAGGAACTGCCCTCGGCGCCCTTCTGCCCAATCCTGAGAGCTTTGGCCTAGACTTTGCCCTAGTCGCCATGTTTATTGGTATTTTCTCCTCTCAGTTTACAATCATGCTGCGACGGGTCAATATAAAGAAGCTCTTTTTGGTCTTAGGTGTGGTGGGCCTTGCCTACTTGATCCTGACCATGCTGCTTCAAAATTCGCTGGCGGTGCTTTTTGCAACCTTGCTAGGCTGTACAGTGGGGGTGATTTTGGATGATAAGTAAGTATATTTTGTTGGCTATTCTTTTGTCAGCCCTAGTCACTTGGATTCCGCGGGTTTTACCCTTTATCCTAGTCAAGTACAAGGGGCTTCCGCCTATGGTAGAGCGTTTCCTCAAATATCTGCCAGTTTCTATTATCTTTGCCCTTATCTTATCCAGTGTTACTAATGCTAAAACAGGTCAGTTGCCGAGTTTTAAATGGCTGGATTTGCTGGCTGTTTTTCCGACGACTTATGTGGCTTTTAAGTATAATAACTTAATTGCAACTGTTGTATTTGGTGTAGTCTTGGTGGCCTTGCTGCGCTATTTGGCCGGATCTCTTGGGCTATAAAGAAGGAAAAAGACAGATTGAATCAGTCGATTCGGTCTATTTTTTTGTCAAATTCTAAGAATTATCTGAAAATATAATATTTTATGCTATAATGGAACCAATCAAAATCATGGAGGTTCGGAAATGGCAGAAGCAGGGCATAAATTTTTAGCAAAATTAGGAAAGAAACGTCTTCGTCCTGGTGGTAAGCTGGCAACCGACTGGCTGATTGAGCAGGGGCAGTTTTCCAGCGATAAGAAAGTTCTAGAAGTTGCCTGCAATATGGGGACTACAACAATCGAGCTGGCTAAAAGATATGGCTGCCAGATTACTGCAGTTGATTTGGATAAGGCTGCGCTGGCTCAGGCTAAGCTTAATGGAGACAAGGCTGGTGTGAGTGAACTCGTCACATTTGAGCTGGCGAATGCTATGAAGCTGCCTTATGATGACAATTCTTTTGATATTGTTATCAATGAAGCCATGCTGACTATGCAGACGGATAAGGGGAAGGCCAAATGTATGGAGGAGTACTACCGGGTGCTGAAGCCAGGTGGAGTGCTCCTCACCCACGACGTCATGCTCAAGCAAAAAGATGAGAATGTCCGAGAAGAGCTATCTCGTGCGATTAATGTCAATGTGGGGCCTCTAATCGAGGGATCTTGGATTCAGCTGGCACATTCTCATGCTTTTGACCGTGTGGACACCTTTGTCGGTGAAATGACCTTGATGAGCCTTCGAGGGATGATATATGACGAAGGACTGGGTGGCACACTGAAAATCTGCTTTAATGCCCTCAAGAAAGAAAATTACGGCCAATTTATGAAGATGTTTAAGATGTTCCAAAAGAATCAAGAAAAACTGGGCTTTATTGCTATGGTTTCTCGTAAGTAATTGCTAGCCACTTTGGAAAATTTAAAGTGATTTAAAAAATTTCATAATAAAGCTTGACTCTGCCCCAAGGTCAGGGCTTATACTATAAGGGCAAGGAGGTTTTTTATGTATCATATCAAAGAAGCTGCGCAGCTTTCGGGTGTCTCTGTCAAAACCCTGCACCATTATGATAAAATTGGTCTTTTGGTCCCTGCCAAATCAGAAAATGGCTACCGAACTTACAGCCAAGCTGATTTAGATCGCCTGCAGGTTATCCTATACTATAAATATCTAGGCTTTTCCTTAGAGAAAATAGCAGAGCTGCTGAGTCAGGACGATCAAGCCTTATTGCCGCATCTGGTGAGGCAGTTAGAGTATTTGCAGCAGGAAAGAGACCGCTTGGATACCTTGATTTCTACCTTGCGAAAAACCATCCAAGAAGAAAAAGGAGAAAGAAAGATGACAATGAAAGAAAAATTCGCAGGATTTACCTACGAAGACAATCAAAAATACCACCAAAAAGCAGTCGAAGAATACGGTCAAGAAGTCATGTCGGAAGCACTAACTCGTCAAAATGGACGGGAAGAAGAATCTGCCGCAGCCTTCAATCAAGTTTTTCAAAGTCTGGCAGAGAATATGCAGCAAGGCTTGCCAGTTGAGGCAGCAGAAAATCAAGAACAGGCAGCTCAACTCTTGCAGGCCATCCGTACTTATGGCTTTGACTGCTCTATAGAAGTATTCGGTCATATCGGTAAAGGATACGTCTACAATCCAGAGTTTAAGGAAAATATCGACAAATTTGGCCCAGGCACAGCCCAGTATACATCAGATGTCATTGCAGCTTACGTTCGGACAAATGCAGAAAAAATAGGCTAGGAAATTCCTAGCCTATTTTTTACTTCAAATCATAAAGCCAGTCGTCACCGTCTTTGTAGTAAAAGAATTCACTTAAATCGTTTTCTAGAAAAACGCGAAGCATGTCAGACATATCATCGGTTGCAAGTTTCAGATGAGACAGATTTTGCAAATCTTCCCACCAAACCTTTCCTTCATCTGAGGCTTGCAGCACACCAGAATAGTGCTTTGTCTTGTAGAGCAGAACGACATAGCGAAAATCCTTATCATCATACCAATCCTTTATGCCACAAAGTTGGGGTTTGGATATGGTCAATCCAGTTTCTTCTTTGACTTCTCTGATAACTGCCTCGGTAAAAGATTCACCGCGCTCTACATGCCCGCCGGGAAAGTAGTGCTAACATATTAGAATTTTTAACACTTAATTCAAATTTTATATTTTATTAATCAAGTCGACGTGATGGAATCCATTTATTTAACTCTTCAACTAATTTATATACATAAGTCACAGGACATTGTGTTGCGGATGAAGGTTTTGACTCACTTTCATAATGTTTGGATAAATTCTTAGCATTTTTTAGAGCTGTATGTTGATAGGGTTTTAAAATTCTGTATATGTCAGGATCATTCTTTTTATAAGAATCGGGAAAACCTTCATCTTTTTTAGATTTAAAGATGTCATTTAATTTTTTAATGTATTGATCACGAGTAATCTGAGAATTTAAAAATTCAAAATGTAGAATATACCAGAGTTCGAAAGATTCATTGCTATAAGCAATTCCGAAGTTATTGTTTTGAGCCGATTGCACTGCGCTATTAAAATTATCTTTTGGGAAACTATCTCTATCAAATACACACCAAACTTGATCATAATCATTTGTTTGTGATTCACTGATGGCATATTCTACAAGCCTTTTAGTATTATCTCCAATTCCCCTTGATTCTATTTTTATATTTGTTACTTCAAATTGATTAAAATAATTTGGTTCTGTTCTTTCTCCTTCGCATACAATCAATATTATCGGTAATTGTTCTTTTGTACCAGTTTTTATGTCTCTTGAGAATTTCTTCTTACCCATAACAAATTAATCTCCCGAATTAGCTTTGAAAATTTTATGAATCATATCATTTCTAACGTAAGGAATAGCTCCATACTTGCCTTTTAAATAGTTTTTCGCATATCTTTCATCACTACGAACAACGGAACCATTAAATTTATATTCTGACAGAGCAGTCAAATGACTAATTTCAAGTTCATCTTTTTCTACAAACCAGATTTGGTCTCTTCTTAATAATTCCTGATCAAGAATATTTGAATTATGGCTCGTGATAATTAATTGAGAATGAGTGTTTTCAATATCATTAAAGAGTTCAATTAAATATTTAGTAACTAGAGGATGCAACAATGCATCTGCTTCATCAATTACTAAAACTCCCCCTTTTTCTAATACGGTAATAATTGGACCTGCTAAACTTAAGAATACTCGAGTTCCACTAGATTCAAACCTTTCTACATCAAATAGCTTGCTATCAACAATCATTCCTTCTGAATCATAAATATTATGCTTTGATAAAAGGCGAGTCGCTTCGTTTCGTGCTTCTTCTCGTGCTTTTTCAACAATCTCTATAGGGATTTCTGCATCGGAGTCACCAAAAGGTTTTATTTCAAATTTGTGTTGTTTGATATCCAAATCAGTAATATTGAAATCAACAACCTTGAGTAAATCTAGTACCTTTGATTTATAGCCTTTATTTTCTTTAATTATGTTTTTAGTAAATTTAGCATTATTTCCATAACCAGATAAAAAATTAATATTTTCTGTAAGATATTCAATAATATCTTCTGCTATTTTTGTATTTGTTACAGAAAGAACAGTTAAAAACAGTGAATTAGAATTTGTTAGGCTAAACTTTAAATTTAACTCCTCTTCAGTCTTAAAGAAATCAGAGGAGTAGGCTAGAATCTCATCAGAATTTCTTTTAAAAATTAGGTCATCATCTATAACTAAACTTTCTGATGTTACATCTCCTTGAAAAAGAGAAAAATTATACGTTATAATTTTTTTATTCATAAGAAAGGAAATTTCAAATTCTATAGGACTATCTTTGCTCGAGTTATCTAAAGAAAAGGTCAAATTTTTAAAATTTCGTTTACCTTCTTGAGATTCTAACATTGAACGTTGAAGAAAGGTAATAATAAATCCTAAAGCGTTCAACAAATTACTCTTTCCGCTAGCATTTGCTCCAAAAATACTAGCAGATTTTAGTAAATGAAAATCTGCTTCAATTTCAATTCGGTTATTTAATAGTTCCTGTAATTTTTCTGAAGATACCATACTAAATGTCACTTCATTTTTGAAAGATGTAAAATTTTTTGCTTTAAATTCTATTAGCATATTTAACCTCCGAGATTTTTTCTCGCTATAATTGTAACATTTTTTAAAAAAATTAGATAGTATTCTATTTGTTTAATTCGAAGCTTTTTCTAATAATTTTATTTATAATGGTAGTGTAAAATAATGTAAATGAAAGTAATTATAAGTTTTAAAATATTTTACAATATCTTTCGCCAGGAAAAGTGATGCCAGGCCAGTCGGGACTAACTCGGTCTTGGACCAGAACTTTTTCTCCGTCATAAATCATACACATGTTGACGAATTCGACTGTTTCGCATCTGTTCATCTTGTTCTCCTATTTTGTTAGTAACTTTTCCACTACGTTTAACTTTCGCATGGTCAGATCCACGCCAAACAGCTTTTCAAGATAGTTGGTATTGAGCTTTTTTCGTTTTGCAGTTCTAGGGAGATAGAGGTAGAGACAGTGATCGCCTACACAAATTTCTTCCTCACCGTAGTCAGCTTTCAATTTTTCTAATGGCAGACTTTGGATAAATCCCTGATAAAGAATCACATGTACACGATCATGAAGATAGCCTTCTTTAAATGGATTCTCATGAACAATCTTTTCAAAATCGTTCTTATTCTTGATAACCATTTTTAAGTCGGCCCCAATTTTTTCCTTTATCAGAGTATGAACGCGTTCTCGTATTTCTTCCAAGTCCAAGTCACTTTCAAGAATGATATTCCCACTTTGAATATAGGTTCGAACGTGTTGAAAACCAGCTTCTGTCAAAATATCTACCAAATAAGACATTTTCGGGATAGCATTTTTTCCACTAGGAGTAACGCCTCTCAGTAAAATAATATGTTCCAAAGGACTTCCTTTCTTAATTGGTATTTATTGGATTTGAGCCTGCTACCCAGCCGGTACAGAGGGCAGAAGTGATATTAAAGCCGCCTGTGTGGGCATTGATATCCAGTACCTCGCCAGCAAAGTGGAGCCCAGGTACTAGCTTGCTTTCCAGAGTTTTGGGATTGATTTCCTTGAGACTGATGCCACCCTTGGTAACAAAGGACTTGGCAAGGGACATTTTGCCAGTGACAGGGATTTCGAGTGCTTTGATAGACTGGATGAGCTGGTCGCGTTCTTTCTCAGTTAGTTGTTTGACTTTTTCAGGATATCCTTGAACAAAAAATTCTGCCAAGCGTTCTGGTAGCAAGGTTTTTAAAGCATTTTTTAAGGATTTTTCCCGATTTTCTTCTAGAAATGCCACCAAGTCGCTCTCAGAAAGTTGTGGCAAGACATCCAAAGAAAGGACTTCCCCGCCCTTGACAAAACTAGACATACGCAGGGCAGCAGGACCTGACAAACCAAAGTGGGTAAAGAGCAGATCATGAGTGATAACATGCTTGCCATAACTTAAAGTCACATCGTCCAGCGAAATTCCCTGAAGCGCTTTGTGAGGAAAATCTGTCAACAATGGACTTTCAGCGGCTTCAAGCTCAGTAATGGTATGTTTAAAATGACGGGCAATCTCATGACCAAAACCAGTCGAGCCAGTTGAAGGGTAGGACTTGCCGCCAGTTGTCACAATCAATTTCTGGCAGGTCCAAGTCTGGTCGCTGGATCTGACAGTGAAAAGCTCATCAGATTTTTTGACGGAGACGATTTCAGTATTGGTGATAACAGTGCCACCCAGCTCTGCAATCTTCTTTTCCAAAGCTTCGATAATGGTGCGGGACTTGTCTGTCGCGGGGAAAACACGGCCGTGGTCTTCGACCTTGAGTTTGATGCCGTTTTCCGTAAAAAAGTTGATGATATCATGGTTATCAAACTGGGAAAAGACGCTGTAAAGAAAGCGTCCGTTGCCAGGAATGCCGGCCATGAGTTCATCTAGGTTTCCGTTATTGGTGACATTGCAGCGCCCGCCGCCTGTACCCGCTAGTTTCTTGCCCAGTCGTTTATTTTTCTCAAGAAGTAGGGTCTTCTGCCCGTAGAAAGAACTGGAAATGGCAGCCATCATACCAGCTGGTCCTCCGCCGATGATGATTGTGTCGAAATGGTTCATTTGTTTTTTCCTTTCGTAAAATAGGAATTTTATGTGCTAGTTAATCTTGCGCAAGGTGATTTTGCCTTCTCGGCTATACAGTGGACATGCTCTGGACAGCTTTTCTGCCAGTCCTTTAGCTAGCATCTTGGTAGAAGATTGATCGGATTTTAGGCTCATTTTTTAAGGAAGATCTTTTCCAGAGGCCCAATAGATTTCGTACCATTCTTTTCTAGTCAGTTCAATATCTGTCGCCTTGGATGATTCGATGATGCGGCTAGCCTTGGTCGTGCCGATGACCGCCTGCATGTGGGCTGGATAGCGTAGCACCCAAGCAATAGCCACTGCCGATGGTGATATTTGGTATTTATCGGCCAGTCGGTTTAAGACGGCATTGAGCTTGGGGTATTTATCCGAACCGACAAAAACGCCTTCGAAATAGCCATGCTGGAGGACAGACCAAGCTTGAATCACGACATCGTTGAGGCGGCAGTATTCGAAAATACTACCGTCACGCATATTTGCGGCTGTTCCCTCCATGTTGACGTGGAAGCTGGACTCAAAGGCAGGTGAAAAAGCTGCACTCAGTTGGAGCTGATTTGCCACCAAGGGCTGCTTGACCTCTTTTTTGAGTAGCTCCATCATCATAGGATTCTGGTTGGACACTCCAAAATCAAGGACCTTCCCTTGGGATTTGAGTAGATCGAAAGTCTCAGCGATTTCATTAGGTTCCATCAGGGCATCTGGTCGGTGCAAGAGCAGAGAGTCCAGATGATCCACGCCTAAGTGCTGTAAAATACCGTTTGTTGCCTCTAGGATATAGTCTTTGGAAAAGTCAAAGTAGGTGAATTCTTCTATGCGGATCCCCACCTTGGACTGGATCCACATCTTAGCCCGCAGGTCAGGGCGATTTTTGAGCACTTGTCCCAGAATTTCTTCGCACTTGCCTCCACCGTAGATATCGGCTAAGTCAAAAGCGTTAATACCGACTGACAAGGCTGTTTCGACCAGTTCTTCCACCTCTTTGGGTGTCATTTGGGCAATTCGCATAAGCCCTATGATAATCTGGGAAATTTCTCTCTTGCTTTCCCCAAATTCAAGATATTTCATAAGCTCTTCTCCTCGTGTCATTTTAATCTCAGTATAAGCTAAACCCGCTCCAAAGTCAAAAAGCGACTAGCTAGATCGAGCCTTGGAGCAAATGTGTAGAAAATCCTCATTTTGGCTAATGAAATTTGGCTGACTTTGTCGGAAAAGTAGAAGATTTGACAAAAACTTGGCTTCCTGATAGAATAAGAATGTCTTAAAGACAAATAACTTCTTCTTGGTTGCAGGAATTGCCAAGCCTGTCACTCGGATGAAGCGTAAAGAAAAGGAGCTTATCATGGCAATCTCAAAAGAGAAAAAAAATGAAATCATTGCACAATATGCACGTCACGAAGGTGATACAGGTTCAGTAGAGGTTCAAGTTGCTGTCCTTACTTGGGAAATCAACCACCTTAACGAACACATCAAACAACACAAAAAAGACCACGCTACTTACCGTGGTTTGATGAAGAAAATCGGTCGCCGTCGTAACTTGCTTGCATACTTGCGTAAAAACGACGTTAACCGTTACCGTGAGTTGATCAACTCTCTAGGACTTCGTCGTTAATCTGCTTTATTTTCCACTTACATTGCGTTGTCACCTTACCTCGATATACTCAAGTATAATCTTCGGTTACGTTTCCTAGCACTGTAAGGTAAAATAAACCAGATCATCTCCCTTCGGGGAGATTTTTTGTTTCACTAAAATTTTCGTACAATCTTCGGCTCGTCGCCTAGTCTATAAACGTTTTATCCAGCAAGAAACAGGATGCTAAGGGCGTTAAAAATCCGTATGAAAATAGGGAAACGACAAAGTGTTCGATGAACACAAGGAGTTTCATCTTTTTCACTAGGATTTTAGCCCGAGCTCAAATTAGCTCTCTGACTTTATAGGTTTTTCGTTAGTCTTACTTTGTCTTCTATCAGTACAATTTTTAGCCCTCCTTGAATTTTTTAGAAAATCTTGCTAGACTGTAGCTACTAAGATAAAAACACAGTTCTGGTTGGTAGTCCAGACGCAAAAAATCCATTTTTTGTCAGTAACCTTCCTCCTTGGTTGTCCATTCTTAGGGATTTTTAAAGGAGGTGCTGTCATGGACACGATTTCAATGACGCTGACAGTTTATTTTGAAGAGGGATTTTGGCACGGTCTTTTCGGGCAGGAACATGCTCAATCTTATAGAGTCTGCCGAGTCACCTTTGGTGCAGAGCCTAGTACGCAGGAATTGTTGGATTTTCTAAACCGTTATTATCACCGATTGCAGTTTAGTCCTAGCATCAGGGTGAAGGAGAAGACTAAGTCGGTCAGTCCTAAACGCCTGCAGAGACAGGCTAAAAAAGAGCAGCTGGCTTCACGTTCTTCAAAGTCTCAGGAAGCGCTGCAACTGCAATTTGAAGAGCAAAAGCAAGTTGCTCGAGTCAAACGCAAGCAGCAGAAAGAACTGGCTAAGCAAAGGAAATTCGAACTCAAACAGCAAAAACGATTGGAAAAGCAAAAGGGGCATTGAGCCTAGTTTTTCTTATTTTTATGGAAAGGCCTTCCGTAGGGAGGCTTTTTTGTTTCTTGAACAAATTCCCCTGTCTTGCAACTATACCAATTTTTTATTGACAAATGTCAACTTGCTGTGTATAATGTTTTTGTCTCTTAATAAAAAGATAAATAAGACTATACCAATTTTCAATAAAGGAGGAACTAGCTTTTTGCCAGCAAAAGGCTAGAAATAAATCTATGTGTGGAATCGTCGGAGTTGTGGGAAACCGCAATGCAACAGATATTTTGATGCAAGGACTTGAAAAGTTAGAATACCGAGGCTATGATTCGGCTGGAATTTTTGTGACAACAGGAGAAAAATCTAGTCTGGTCAAGTCTGTTGGCCGGATTGCAGATCTTCGTGCCAAGATTGGTATGGATGTGGTAGGTTCAACAGGTATTGGGCATACCCGCTGGGCGACTCACGGAAAACCAAGTGAGAATAACGCCCATCCTCACACTTCTCAGACAGGTCGTTTTGTTTTGGTTCACAACGGTGTGATTGAAAATTACCTGGATATCAAAAATAACTATCTTGCTGGCCATGATTTTAAAGGGCAGACAGATACAGAAATTACAGTTCATTTGATTGGGAAATTTGTGGAAGAAGACGGTCTCTCTGTTCTTGACGCTTTCCGCAAGGCCCTTCACATTATCGAAGGTTCCTACGCTTTTGCTTTAGTAGACGCTCAAGATCCTTCTACAATCTACGTTGCCAAAAACAAATCGCCGCTTTTGATTGGCTTGGGAGAAGGCTACAACATGGTCTGCTCCGATGCCATGGCTATGATTCGTGAGACCAGTGAATACATGGAAATCCATGATAAAGAGCTGGTCATCGTGACGGCTAATAGCGTAGAAGTGCAAGACTACGAAGGCAATGTTCTTGAACGTGGCAGCTATACTGCTGAGCTGGACCTGTCTGATATCGGCAAAGGCACTTATCCTTACTACATGCTGAAGGAAATTGATGAGCAGCCGACCGTGATGCGTAAGCTGATCAAAACATACTCTGATGAAAATCAAAAAGTTGTTGTAGATCCAGAGATTATTAAGACTGTTCAAGAGTCGGACCGAATCTACATTATTGCTGCTGGAACTTCTTATAATGCAGGTTATGCCTCTAAGACTATGCTAGAGGAATTAACAGATACACCTGTAGAACTAGGGATTGCCTCTGAGTGGGGGTATACCATGCCTTTGCTCAGCAAGAAGCCAATGTTTATTTTCCTTAGTCAGTCAGGTGAAACAGCTGATAGTCGTCAGGTATTGGTTAAGACTAATGAACTGGGCATTCCAAGTTTAACGGTAACAAATGTTCCAGGTTCTACGCTTTCTCGTGAAGCAACTTATACTATGTTATTGCATGCCGGTCCAGAAATTGCCGTAGCTTCAACTAAGGCTTATACAGGACAAGTAGCGACTCTAGCATTTCTTGCTAAAGCAGTTGGGGAAGCCAATGGTAATGAAAAAGCAAAAAAATTCGATTTAGTGCATGAACTTTCAATTGTAGCTCAGTCTATTGAGTCAACTCTTTCTGAAAAAGAGTTAATTGAAGAAAAAGTTCGTGGACTCTTGGAAACGACCCGTAATGCTTTCTATATCGGGCGCGGTCAAGACTATTATGTAGTTATGGAAGCCAGCCTCAAGCTTAAGGAAATTTCTTATATTCAATGTGAAGGATTTGCGGCTGGAGAGCTCAAACATGGAACCATCTCATTAATAGAAGATGGTACACCTGTTATTGCGTTGATTTCTGATAATCCAACCGTTGCTTCTCATACTCGAGGTAATGTTTCTGAAGTAGTAGCTCGCGGTGCGAATACTTTGACTATTGTGGAAGAAGGGGTAGAAAAAGAAGGTGATGACATTATTGTCAACAAAGTTCACCCGTATCTATCTAGCATTTCTATGGTTATTCCTACTCAATTAATTGCCTACTATGCTTCACTGCATCGTGGACTGGATGTAGATAAGCCACGTAATTTAGCAAAAGCTGTTACAGTTGAATAAGAACATATGAGCAAATAGGTGTGAGACTGATAGGCTATTCTTTCAGTCTTACGGCCTATTTTTTTATAATTCGTAATTTGAATTTTTAATGTAATTTTTCAGTGCATTTTTATTATTATAGGCTATAAAAGAAATATTTGTGACAAAAGTTGATTTTTTGGCACAAAATCTGTGACAAAGCTTTAGTTTTAAGCGTTTTCATTTTTGTATATACTAGATTCAAAGAAAAGGAGGAAAATCCTAATGGAAGAAAAAGTATCTTTGAAGGTTAGAGTTCAAAAACTTGGAACATCACTTTCAAACATGGTTATGCCCAATATTGGGGCTTTTATTGCTTGGGGAGTGTTAACTGCCCTCTTCATTCCTGATGGTTATCTACCAAATGAACAATTGGCTGCTATTGTTAGTCCTATGTTGACTTATCTACTACCGACTCTAATTGGTTACACGGGCGGTTATGTAATTCATGGACAACGTGGTGCCGTTGTAGGAGCTATTGCTACTGTTGGTGCGATCACAGGCTCTAGTGTTCCTATGTTTATCGGAGCTATGGTAATGGGGCCACTAGGTGGATGGGCTATCAAGAAATTTGATGAGAAGTTCCAGGAGAAAATTCGTCCCGGCTTTGAAATGTTAGTTAATAACTTCTCAGCTGGTCTAGTTGGTTTTGCATTACTGCTTTTGGCTTTCTACGCGATCGGTCCAGTCGTATCGACTCTTACTGGAGCTGTTGGAAATGGTGTTGAGGCTATTGTCAATGCTAAACTTCTACCTTTGGCAAACATTATCATCGAGCCAGCAAAGGTACTTTTCCTTAACAATGCTCTTAATCATGGAATCTTTACACCTCTGGGAGCTGAGCAAGTATCTCAAGCTGGTAAATCTGTTCTCTTCCTCTTAGAGGCTAACCCTGGACCAGGTCTGGGTATCCTCTTGGCTTACGCCTTGTTTGGCAAAGGTTCTGCTAGATCTTCTTCTTGGGGAGCAATGGTTATCCATTTCTTTGGTGGGATCCATGAAATATACTTCCCATATGTTATGATGAAACCAGCTCTCTTTTTAGCTGCGATTGCTGGCGGTGTATCGGGTACTTTCACATTCCAACTCTTTGATGCTGGTCTTAAATCTCCAGCTTCACCGGGTTCTATTATCGCTATTATGGCTATGGCACCAAAAGGTGTTTGGCCTCATCTGAATGTTCTTCTAGGTGTTTTAGTGGCAGCGGTAGTTTCTTTCTTTGTAGCATCCATTATCCTTCGTGCAGACAAGTCAACTGAGGTTTCTCTTGAAGATGCTCAAGCTGCGACTCAAGCTGCAAAGGCCAAATCTAAGGGACAAGTACTTTCAGATGATGTAAACAAAAACATTTCAAGAGATTCAGTAGAGAAAATTATTTTTGCTTGTGATGCTGGCATGGGAAGCTCTGCGATGGGAGCTAGTATTCTTCGAGATAAGGTTAAAAAAGCAGGTCTGGGAATTCCAGTATCTAATCAGGCCATCTCAAATTTGGTTGATACACCGAAAACATTAATTGTTACTCAGGAAGAGCTGACACCAAGAGCTAAAGGCAAGAGTCCAAGTGCTATTCATGTTTCTGTTGATAATTTCTTGGCGTCCCCTCGTTACGATGAAATTGTAGCTTCATTAACAGGAGCTTCTCCAATAGTAGAAATTGAAGGAGATATACCAACTTCAGCACCAGTAGATAGTCAGGAAATTGACCTTAATCATATTGATGCTGTAGTAGTTGCTTATGATAAGGCTCAGGGGTCAGCTACTATGGGGTGCGAGACGATTCGGGCTATCTTTAAACATAACAATATTCGAATTCCAGTTTCTACTGAAGCTATTTCAGAACTAAGTGGATATAATGCCAAGAATATTGTGATTGTGACAACAATTGGTCTGCAATCAAAAGTACAGCAAGCAGCACCGAATTCTCAATTTCTTATTGTGGATAGTTTAGTAACAACACCAGAATATGATAAAATGGTTGCTAGAATGTACAAATAGAACTAGAAGGTTGCTAAAAAACGAATGCTATTAACAAAACGAGAAGAACAATTATTGAAGGCTTTCCTACATGTAGGGAAGCTTTCAATGCAAGACATGACTGAGATCTTGCAGGTATCTTCTAGAACAATTTATCGGACTTTGGCTGATTTGTCAGATAGTTTGGCGTCACAAGATATTAAAATTATAAAACAAGGCAAGTATCATATTTTGTCGGGTAACATAGCTGATTTACCCGCAAATTTGGAAGTCTTGATTGAATATAGCCGACAGGAAAGGTTGGAGCTAATTACCTATCGTCTCTTAACAGAAGAAGGTTTTATCACCAATGAGTCCTTACAGGAATGTATGAAAGTCAGTAATGTGACTATTATCCAAGATATCGCAGACATTGATAAGCGTCTCTTGGACTTTGATATGAAGATTGAGAGACAAAAAGGTTACCGAATTTCTGGGGATTCAATTTGCAAAAGGCGATTTTTAGCTATTCTATTGACTAACTGCATCTCGGTAGCTGATTTCTCAGCTGGTCATTTTGCAAGTTTTAATATTTTAGACGCCAATAGAGTCCGACAGGCCGCTCAGATTCTTGAGAATTATTTGACGGATTTTTCGGACATGGATGCTAAGATGAGAATGTTTTTTGCTATTTTGCTGTCTCTAATTGGTCAGGAACAAAATATTGAAAATCTACCGAATACTAGTAAGCAAGCTCTAGAAATTTCTCAAAAGATCTTTCAGGATTATTCCAAGAAAACTTCTCAATACTATAGTATTCAGGAAATTATTTATTATGCTAGTATTTTGGATGAACTCATTATCAAACGCCAAGACAACCCTCTCTTCACAGAGAAATTTGATGGAGAATTCTTCTATGATATTTCGAATCTGATTGATACAGTTTCAATGTATACTAAGATTGATTTTTTTAAGGATAAGGTACTATTTAGCTTTCTGTTCCATCATATTCGACTTAGTCTAGGCATTCCTATATTGTTTCAAGAGGAGAGTCTACCAGAGCCTATACAGCTTTTGGTTGAAAGAAATAAGTTTCTTTATACGGTCATCAGTCTTTTAGTAAATGACATTTTTCCGAAATACCTTCATACAGAGTATGAGTATGGCATGATTGCCCTACATTTTATCTCTAGCTTAGGTCGTAGCCCAGAAATTTATCCAATTCGCATTCTACTTTTAACAGATGAAAGGCGGGTTACTAGAGATTTGTTGGTCAGTAAGATTAAGAGTGTCGCCCCTTTTGTAGAATGGATAGATATCCAGTCTTTAGTAGCTTATCACAGTATTGACCTTAGTCGATATGACTATATTTTATCTACTAAGCCATTGGCCAATCAAGAAATAGATGTGATTTCTAGTTTTCCAACAGTCAAAGAATTATTGGAATTGCAGGAAAAGCTTCAGTATGTACAGGCACATCGTACGATTGTAGTACGTGACGCACTTGTTCCAGAGCAAAATTACGATCTGCAAGATTATTTGGAGTCTAGTGGTCAAATCTTAAGCCAGTTTGAATTGATTCCGCTAGAGAATGAACAATCGTTTGAGCAGACAGTGGAGCAAATTATTCAGTACCAGAAAAATATAAGTGATAAAGTCTATTTGACAAAGAAACTTTTGTCTCGCTTCCAGACAAGTCCGATGGCTATTCCAAATACTGGTCTAGTACTCCTACATACTCAGTCAAGAAAGATAACCACTAGCAGTTTTACGATGTTTGATCTAAAGCAGCCTATTATAGCTTTATCTATGAAACGAGAAAAAGAAGAGGTCACAAGATGTTTGCTCATGCTGATGCCTACTAATGCCAGTGAGGAAGTAAGAGATTTGATGACGGCTATTAGCCAGTCTATTATTGAAAACCATCTGTATACAGAGATTTACAAAACAGGGAATCAATCTATCATTTACCAAATGCTGAATACTATTTTTAATGAAAAAATTAAGAAATTGGAGAACTAAAATGAAACTTGAAGAACAATTAATTAAGCTGAATAAGCAATTTTCTGATAAAGAAGAAGCTATCCGTTATTGCGGGAAAGTCCTTTATGAGGGGGGCTATGTTAATGAAGATTATATTGATGCTATGATTGAGCGAGATAAAGAATTATCTGTCTATATGGGGAACTTTATTGCGATTCCGCACGGAACAGATGTAGCTAAGAAGGATGTGCTTAAGTCTGGTATTACAGTTGTTCAGGTACCAACAGGAGTTGATTTTGGAACAGAAGATAATCCTCAAGTAGCAACTGTGCTTTTTGGAATTGCTGGTATTGGAAATGAACACTTAGAAATTATCCAGAAGATTTCAATCTTTTGTGCCGATGTAGACAATGTCATCAAGTTGGCAGATGCTCAGTCAGAAGAGGAAATATCTAGCCTACTAGACAGTGTTGAATAGTGATGTACTGATTACTAACGAATATATTTTTTAGAGCTGAATCAGTAAAGGAGAGAATCAATGAAGAATGCAGTACATTTTGGAGCTGGGAATATTGGCCGTGGTTTTATTGGTGAAATCTTATTTAAAAATGGTTTTCATATTGACTTTGTTGATGTAAATGATCGTATTATCCAAGTCTTAAATGAGAAAGGTAAGTACGAAATTGAAATTGCTAAGGAAGGGCAACCTCGCATTGAGATAACGAATGTGGCAGGGATTAACAGTAAGGAACATCCTGAGCAAGTTATTGAAGCGATTCAAAAGGCGGATATCATTACTACCGCAATCGGACCTAATATACTCCCTTTTATTGCTGAACTTCTAGCTAAGGGAATCGAAGCTCGACGGGCTGCAGGAAATACGCAAGCATTAGATGTTATGGCCTGTGAAAATATGATTGGCGGATCTCAATTTCTCTATCAAGAAGTCAAGAAATATTTAAGTCCGGAAGATTTGACATTTGCTGAGAACTACATAGGTTTTCCCAATGCTGCAGTAGACAGGATTGTTCCAGCACAAAGTCACGAAGATCCTCTTTTTGTTGTGGTCGAGCCCTTTAATGAATGGGTCGTAGAAACCAAGCGTCTTAAAAATCCAGATTTACATCTAGAATACGTGCATTATGAAGAAGATTTGGAACCTTTTATTGAGCGAAAACTTTTTTCAGTCAATTCTGGACATGCAACTTCAGCTTACATTGGTGCTCATTATGGTGCCAAGACAATTTTGGAAGCTCTCCAGAATCCTGATATCAAGTCTCAGATTGAAGCCGTTTTAGCTGAAATTCGCAGTCTCCTGGTTGCCAAATGGAACTTTGATAAAAAAGAATTGGAGAATTATCACAAGGTTATTATAGAACGTTTCGAAAATCCTTTCATAGTAGATGATATTAGCCGAGTAGCTCGTACTCCAATACGCAAATTAGGATACAATGAACGCTTTATTCGACCGATTCGTGAGCTGAAAGAACGCAAACTGTCCTATTATAACCTACTTAAAACAGTTGGTTATGTCTTTAACTACCGTGATGCGAATGATGAAGAAAGTATTAAACTAGAACAGCTTTTAACTAGTCAACCGATCAAAGACGTTGTTGTTCAAATTACAGGTTTAGACGATAAAGAATTGATTAATCAGATTGTAGAGCTGATATGAAGTTAATTAGTGCCCCCAAAATAAAATGATAGCTGATGATCTTTAGTTCATCAGCTATCATCTTATTGTTGTCAATTAATTTATATTTTATTTACAATTTTAGAGAGAGTATTGTGGCGCGTGGAGCCAAGGTGTTGACCATTGCGGAGGAAAATGTGGCTAAGGATGGAGACGATATTGTCTTGAGCCAAGTTCACCCTTATTTGTCACCAATCTCTATGGTGGTGCCAACTCAATTGATTGCTTATTTTGCAGCTAAGGGTAAGTAAGATCGAAGTAGAGGTCTTTTGATAAAGATTGCCTATCTCTCCCATAGAAAATATATATCTTGCCTTTCTAAAAATAGTAAGAAAAACAAGTTTTTCATGGAAAGCTGAAAAACCTTGGTAAAGCTAGCTTGAGCTAGCTTTTTTAATTTACTCTTATAAATATTTTTAATCGGGCTGATAGGAAATATATATTTGGAAAGCTCACTTTTCAGTGATATGATAATAGCAATCAAATTGAAAAGGAGCAAGTTATGTCTAAAAGAGAGTTGGTTTTAAAGGCCTTTAAGGGGGAAAAAGTTGACCGAGTGCCAGTTGGTTTCTGGCATCATTTTACCAGCGAGGATGAGTGGCTGGCTGGTTTTGGCAATCAGACTATTATTGAGAAAAATCTAGCAGGCCATCAAGCATTTCTATCAGAAGTCAAGCCAGACTTTGTCAAATTGATGAGCGATGGTTATTTTGCCTATCCGAATGAGCGCTTGAAAAAAGTTCAATCTATCAAGGACTTGGCAGGTATCGAGCCTTTAGGCGCCGACCATCCTTGGATCAGTGAGCAGGTGGAGCTGGTTCAAAAGATTAGGGCCGGCTTCACAGAGGACTTGGTTGCTATTTACAATATTTTTGCGCCAGTGACCTACTTCAAATGGCTGGTTGGCAAGGTTGCTGGAGGAGATGACATTATTGCAGATTTTCTAGCAGAAGATGCGGAAGTGACAAAGCGGGTGCTGGATGTGATTGCTCAAGATATTGCGGCTCTGACAGAACGCATTATCAAGGAAGCTGGTGCGGATGGAATTTACCTCAGCGTTCAGAGCATTCAGGATGCGCGGGTGTCGGCTGAAGACTATAAGGCTTTTATTGCTCCTAGTGAATTGGCGGTGCTGGAAGCAGCCAATGCAGCTGGCGGAGTAAATATTCTGCATATTTGTGGCTACGAAGGCGCGCGAAACGATGTTCATCTTTTCACCGATTATCCAGCTCAGGTTATTAACTGGGCAGTGGGACCAGAAGGCATCAGTTTGGCAGAAGGTCGCAAATTATTTGGCGGTCGGACCGTTCTAGGTGGCTTTGAAAATGGCAAGACTGGTCTGCTCTACACAGGTAGCCAAGAAGCTATTCAAAATGAAACCAAGCGCTTGATAGCAGAGGCTGGCAAGGATGCTTTGATTATCGGGGCTGACTGCACCATCCCAAGCGATATTGATCCAGAGCGGATTGGGTGGGTTCGCCAAGCAGCAAGTTTAGCATAAAAAGGAGAGGAAAGAATGAGTAAGAAAAAATGGATTATCGGTGGAGTAGCTGTGATTGCTATTGTTGCCGGAACTTATTTGGGACGGACCTTGACGGGGGCTTCATCCAGCAAGGCGAGTAGTTCGACATCAGGCAGTGACAAGGTCACGACTTTAAAAGTAGCTCATACGCAAAACTACGTTCCTTACGACTTTTTGGACGAAAAAGGCAAGTCAGATGGCTATGAAGTGGCTGTACTCAAGGCCATTGATGAAAAATTGCCAGATTATCAGTTCGAATATACTGGCACCAGTGACGAAGATCTTTTGATTGGTTTGGAATCTGGGAAATATGATATCGGAACCAAGGGAGCTTGGTACACGGAAGAGCGGGCTAAGAAGTTCATCATTCCAGAAAGTCCTATCGGAGCTAGTATCATCGGCTTCACCATTCGAAAAGCAGACGCAAATAAATTTAAAAATATTGATGATTTTGCCAAAGAAAAAGGGAAATTGGTGCCGATTTCACCACAGAATGCTCAATGGACAGTGATTGAAGAGTACAACAAAAAGCACAATGCTAGTCCAATTGAGTTGACCGCAGCAGAGTCTTTTCAGATATCGGATGCCTATGCTTGGGTCTTGGAAGGTCGCTATGATGCCTTCTTTGATATCAAATTGTCCTTTGAAAAAGCTGTCACAGACAAGGTAGGTTCCTATCATCAGTATGCGGACCAGTTGAGCTGGTTCCCTTATAAGGGTATCCCTACCTATCCACTCATTCATAAAGATAAAAAGAATGAAGAGTTTGCCAAAGCCTATGAAAAGGCTATTAAAGAGCTAGAAAAAGATGGGACACTCTCTAAATTATCGGAAAAATACTTTGGTGAAGATGTCTTTTCTTATGTAGATAAAGACTAAAAGCTGGAGAAAGGAGACCGTATGGTCGCTTATGATTTGTCCCGTGTTTTTGGCCTGCTGCCTGGTTTGTTACAGGCCTTGCCGACTACTTTATGGATTATGTTCGTGACGGTTTTAATTGGCTCCTTGCTAGGTGGTCTGTTGGCCTGGGCTCAGGTTGTGGAGGAGCCGACTTTTGCTGGTCTGGCTAGAGGATATATATTTATCCTTCGGTGTACACCGCCTATTGTCTTGCTCTTCTTGGTCTTCTATGGCATTCCAGAGTTTTTAAAATGGTGGTTGGGACTGGATATCAACAATTGGTCACGGACCGTATTTGTCATCATTACCATGATTCTGCTCTTTGCGGCCATGATTGCAGAAGTCTTCAAGGCAGCCTATCTTGCTGTTCCCAAGGGACAGACCGAGGCAGGACTCAGTATTGGCTTGACACCAGTGCAGACTTTTCTTCGGATTATTCTGCCACAAGCTTTTCGTATTGCCCTGCCCAATTTGACTACCGCCTTTCTTAATCTCATGCGGGATGCTGCGCTGGCCTATACGATTGGGGCAGTGGATGTTATGGGAGCGGGGCAAAATCTCATCAGCCGGAATCTGGGCAATTATTCCCTAGAAACCTATACAGCGGTGGCCTTGATTTACTGGGGGATTGCCCTAGTGGTTTCGCTAGCTTCCCAGCTTCTGGAAAAAAGTCTGACAGTCAAGGAGAGGTAAAGCATGGATTTGAATTATATTGTAAATACCTTTCTGGTTACTTTGAAAGGCATACCGGTAACCCTAATTATTATGGTGGTGGCTATTCTACTCAGCTTTATTCCGGCTCTGCTTCTAGCTCTGGGGCAGATTTATAAAGTTCGAGGTGTGCGGACCTTTTCGGTGGTTTATCTGGCCTTCATTCGGGCAACGCCGCCCATTTTACTTATCCTCTTTTTCTACAGTCTATTTCCTAGCTTGCTGAATCAATTTTTCAAAAGTCTAGGCAGTCAGGTAGATGTCTTTAAGTTCAATCCGCTTTACTATGCTTTCATCATTTATAGTTTGATGACAACAGGGAGTTTATCGGAAATCTTGCGCTCTGCTATTTTGACAGTGGATAAAGGACAGTTAGAAGCAGCTCAGGCGATTGGGTTAACGAATTTTCAAGCTTATCGGAGGATTGTTTTTCCTCAGGCTCTGCGTTCTGCCCTGCCCAATCTCGCCAATCTGGTTATCAATTTGGTTAAGGGGACCTCACTGGTATTTGTCATGACGGTCAAGGATATTACAGCTTTGGCTAAGGTCGAAGCCTCTCATTCTTACCAGTATTCAGAGTCTTACTTAGTAATTTTTGTTATTTATCTCATTATCTGTGGCTTGATTCAGTGGATGTTTAGGGGCTTGGAAAAGCGCTACGCTCTTGCTTAGGAAGGAAAGATTATGTTAGAAGTAAAACATATCTCCAAACGATTTGGAGAGCAACAGGTGCTGGCAGATGTCAGTCTCAGGGTCAATCAAGGCGACGTTGTGGTAATTCTTGGTCCCTCAGGCTCTGGGAAAACAACCTTTCTGCGCTGTCTGAATCACTTAGAAAAAGCGGATGGCGGCCAGCTGACTTTGGCTGGTAAGGACTATGATTTGGCTAAACTTAGCAAAAAGGAGATTTTGGAAATTCGTAGAAAGACAGCCTTTGTCTTCCAACATTATAATCTCTTTGCCAATAAAACAGCCCTTGAAAATATCTTAGAGGGCTTAGTGATCGCTCGTAAGATACCGAGGGAAGAAGCGCTTGAGATTGCGGAAGATGCCTTGAAGCGCGTTGGACTTTTAGCTTACAAGGACTATTATCCTTCTCAGCTATCGGGCGGCCAGCAGCAGCGGATTGGGATTGCCCGCGCCATTGCTGTCAAGCCAGATGTCATCCTGCTGGATGAACCAACTTCGGCTCTAGATCCGGAACTAGTCGGTGAAGTTCTCAGTGTCATGAAACAGCTGGCTCAGGAGGGAGTGACCATGGTCGTTGTGACCCACGAGATGAGCTTTGCCCGTGATGTGGCCAACCATGTCATTTTTATGGACGGAGGTCACATCATCGAAGAAAATCCTCCGCAGGAATTCTTCACTAGTCCCAAAGAAGAGCGAACTAAGCAGTTTCTGTCCCGCATTCTGTCGGATGCCAGCTATAGTGTAGAGTATATGATTTAACTTGTATCAAAATAGAGAAACTTTCTCCATATTTTAGTGTGGAGGAAGTTTTTTGATTTTTAAAAAATTATGTAAATTTTTTATTAAAACCTATTGACAAGGGGGTAAAAAGGATGTATAATTACAACTGTAAACAAAAAGTTTACACAGAATTTATTCAGAAGATGAGGATATAGCCAGTAGGCGATTATTTTTGGGAGGATTAAAAATTATGTAACATCAATTCTTCTGAAATAGATCCGACTCATCCATAAAACAAGAGACTGAAGGAGTCTTAATTTTTGGAAATCGAATAAGTTATGTAAAGTAATAGATAGGAGAAGATCTCCCAAATGAATATTTATAGTAGATAAGGAAGAAATTTCTTATCTGAGACTTTAGCAAATGAAAAAATGATATAAAAACGTATAAAAAGTGAGGAAAAATGATGAACAACAATTACAACAATTTTAACAGTATGGACGACCTTTTCAACCAACTCATGGGGAGCATGGGTGGCTACAACAGCGAACATCGACGCTACTTGATCAATGGTAGAGAGGTCGCACCGGAAGAGTTTGCTCAGTACCGAGCTACTGGCAAGCTCCCTGGTCAGGTGGTTGGCGAACAGGATGTGCAAGCTGGAGCGCATGGGCCTAAGCAAGATGGCATTCTGGCTAAGCTAGGTCGCAATTTGACTCAAGAAGCGCGTGATGGTAAGTTAGATCCGGTCATTGGACGCAATAAGGAAATCCAAGAAACTGCAGAAATCCTTTCTCGTCGGACCAAGAACAATCCTGTATTGGTCGGAGACGCCGGAGTTGGTAAGACAGCTGTCGTAGAAGGTTTGGCTCAGGCTATCGTTAATGGTGATGTGCCGGCGGCTATCAAGAACAAGGAAATTATTTCTGTTGATATTTCCGGTCTGGAAGCTGGTACCCAATATCGTGGTAGCTTTGAAGAAAATATCCAAAACTTGGTCAATGAAGTCAAGGAAGCTGGCAACATTATCCTCTTCTTTGATGAAATCCATCAAATTCTGGGAGCAGGTAGCACAGGAGGAGATAGCGGTTCTAAGGGCTTGGCGGATATTCTTAAGCCAGCGCTTTCTCGCGGTGAGCTGACCGTTATCGGGGCTACCACTCAGGACGAGTATCGCAATACTATCCTTAAAAATGCTGCTTTGGCTCGTCGTTTCAATGAAGTTAAGGTCAATGCACCATCTGCCGAAGATACCTATCAGATCCTTCGAGGCATTCGGGACTTGTACGAAAAGCACCACAATGTCATCCTGCCAGATGAAGTGCTGAAAGCGGCTGTGGACTACTCTGTTCAGTATATTCCACAACGAAGCCTGCCAGACAAGGCGATTGACCTGGTCGATGTGACTGCTGCCCACTTGGCAGCCCAACATCCAGTAACTGATGTTCATGCGGTTGAGCATGAGATTGCTGAGCAGAAGGCTAAGCAGGAAACAGCTGTCGAAAAAGAAGATTATGAAGCAGCTCTGAATGCCAAGACCCGCATTGAAGAGCTGGAAAAGAAGATCCAAAATCACACTGAGGATATGAAGGTAACAGCTACAGTAAACGATGTAGCAGAATCTGTTGAACGGATGACGGGTGTGCCCGTATCTCAAATGGGTGCTAGCGACATTGAGCGCCTCAAGGGCATGAATGACCGTCTCAAAGCCAAGGTGATTGGTCAAGACAAGGCTGTAGAAGCTGTGGCTAGGGCTATCCGCCGTAACCGTGCAGGCTTTGATGAAGGCAACCGTCCGATTGGCAGCTTCCTCTTCGTTGGTCCGACAGGGGTTGGTAAGACTGAGCTGGCTAAGCAACTAGCTCTAGATATGTTCGGTACCAAGGATGCTATCATCCGTCTGGATATGTCCGAATACAGTGACCGCACAGCCGTTTCCAAGCTGATTGGTACGACTGCGGGCTATGTCGGCTATGATGACAACAACAATACCCTGACTGAGCGTGTGCGCCGCAATCCTTACTCTATCATCCTCTTGGATGAGATTGAAAAGGCGGATCCACAGGTGATTACCCTTCTCCTTCAAGTTCTGGATGACGGTCGTTTGACGGATGGTCAAGGGAATACCGTCAACTTCAAGAACACTGTCATCATTGCGACTTCCAATGCTGGCTTTGGATATGAAGCGGGCTTGGAAGAGGATGCAGAAAAGCCTGATTTGATGGATCGACTCAAAGCTTATTTCCGCCCAGAATTCCTCAATCGTTTCAATGCGGTTATTGAGTTCTCTCATCTCAAGAAAGAAGATTTGATGGAGATTGTGAATCTCATGCTGATCGAAGTAAATCAAACCTTGAGCAAGAAAGAAATTGATCTGGCTGTATCTGATGCAGCTAAGGAATTCCTGCGCGATGCTGGTTATGACCAAGTCATGGGTGTCCGTCCGCTCCGCCGTGTCATCGAGCAGCAAATCCGTGATAAGGTGACTGACTTCCACTTGGATAATCTAGATGCTAAGCACCTGACTGCAGATATGGAAGATGGTGTCTTGGTTATTCGTGAAAAATCAGCAGAATAACTACCTATAACTTTCAAAATCCCGTAAAACGAACAGATATCTAGTCTGTTCGTTTTTTTATTAATCATATTCAGATAAAAAATCTCCAATCAGCTGACTGGAGATTTTATTACTTTCTTCTATATTGACTGGGTGTCATTTGATAGTATTTTTTAAATTGTCGGTTGAAATTAGAAAGGTTATTAAAACCAGACTGGTTTGAGATTTCTAGAACTGACAGAGTAGAGTGCTGGAGGAGCTCGGCAGCCTTGCGCAGGCGAAATTGAATCAGATATTCAATGCAAGAAACACCCAGATGTTTTTTGAAGAAATTCATGAAGTGCGTAGGACTGTAGCCACAGATGCCAGACAGCTGATCAATAGAGAGTTCTTCCTGATAATGCTCATTGATATAGTCGATGATGGAGCGGATTTTCTCTTCCTTGCGGTAGCCCTCGGCAGATAGCTCCTTGGAGACGATATAGCCGTTTTCAAAAAGCAAGTAGAAGAGCTGATTGAGCTGGGCCTTGAGCTGAAATTCATAGTATTTCTTTTGGCAATAACCCGTTTCCATAGTAGCCAGCAGGCATTGACGAATTTCCTTATAGGCTTGATCAGTCGGCTTGATGACATGGACAAAGTCCAGTTGGCCATTGTAGAGAGGCTGTAAGTAGTGGATACTAGCATGGTCCATGGCCGAATAGCCCATTAAGTCCAAATGAAAGTTAATGGCATCCATGTAGTGACGCTGCTGCTCAATCGGATGAATGGAGTGGAGGGCATTGGGACGAATCAGGACAATATCGCCCTTGTGACTGTTAAAATAATGATCGTCGATATGAAATTGAGCACTTCCTTCGTGAACGTAAATGATTTCAACATCTGTGTGCCAGTGGAAGAGGATGTCAGGTTGGCCGTTTTCCGTAATGGTCCGCGTCAAAGAATAGGGGGTCCCTTGATTCTTATATTCAGTAGTTTTGTGCAATTGGCCCAAATCCATCATAACGCCCTCTTTCGTAGAATACTATCATTTTTTAAAGTAATTAGATTAGAAAATGTGTTTGCCAACTATTATAATATAATTAAAAAGAAAATGAAAGTAGGAAAATAAAGAAGAGAAAATTTTCTGAAAGTCTAGTTTAGGCTGGCAGCGTGGGCGAATCATTTAAGAATTTTCAGCTACCATCCAGCTCCTTATAGAATAAGAAAAGTGTGGAATCCATGGCTCTTTCGAGCTCATGTTGCTTCCACACTTTTTATTGGATAGCTTTATCTAGCGGTTTTTTGTTCTTTATGTTTGTGAAGGATAAAGGAGTTTGAAAAACTCAGGCTTGCTAGTACAAAAAGAAGAAGGGTTGTTGCTGGATAGCTAAGGGAGATATGATTGGTTTTGATGATAAAGAGAAGGGCAAAGGCAAGAATGGCAAAGAAGATGCTAAGGCTCCAAGTCATTCGGCGACTGAATAAATGCTGCTCAAAGAGCAGAGGAATGAGGAGACAGCCTAGAAGAAGGCTCGTTGGGAAAACGACATACTCGGCAGAAAAAATTGTCAAGATACTCAGAGTGACAAACAGGCAGCTAAGTACATGATGGGTATAGTTGAGCCAATTTATTTTCATTGGAAAACCTCCTTTTGATGATGATTGTTTGGATACGGTTGATGGTGTAAACACCACACTTTCACACCTTTATTATAAGTCTTTAAAAGTAAAAAGCAAGCGATTACAATCGTATTTACTCAGTCTATCAATCTTTTTCATTACTCTGAATTATCAGATATTTTCAAGCTTTCTGGGACTTCTTTTTCTTTCAAAAAATAGATTTTTTCGGTATAATAGTCAAAGATAGTCAATGTTAGAGAAGACTTGAATGCTTATTTTTAGATATAACAGATAGAAAGGTATATCATGGGCATCAAAAACACCTCGGATAGTATAGAAGAATATATCAAAACAATTTTGGCGCAGGCGGGTATGGTCGAGCTGAAGCGCAGTGAGTTAGCCGATGTTTTTCAGGTGGTTCCGAGTCAGATCAATTATGTGATTAAGACACGCTTTACGGAGAGTCGGGGCTATATCGTCGAAAGCAAGCGCGGTGGCGGTGGCTATATCAGGATTGGTAAGATTGAATTTTCCGATCGGCACCAGATGCTGTCTGATTTGTTGGCCAATGTCGGTGAGTCGCTCAGCCAGCCAGTTTTTTCAGATATTTTGCAGCTGCTCTTTGATGAAAAAATTATTAGTCAGCGTGAGGGAGATCTGCTCCTAGCGAGTGCCAGCGATGCTGTCCTGGGAGCAGAGGCTCCGAGGATTCGAGCTAGAATGTTACGGAAAATTTTGCAGCAATTAGATAGAAAAGGAAATTAAGAATATGAATTATTCAAAAGCTTTAGTAGAAAGCTTAGAGGCGGCTCAGCTCTTAGCTGGTCATTTTGCTACTGATTATTTAGAATCGTGGCAGGTGCTGATGGCTCTGGCTAATAATCCCTACAGCGTGGCAGGCTCGGCTCTAAATGAATTCCCTATTGAAGTGGATAAACTGGAAGAAGCAGCCTTTGACATTACTGGAAAAGAGTACCAAAAAAAGGGTGGTTTTGACTTATTGCCTTTCTCTCACCGTTTGGAGGAACTCTTTACTCAAGCAGGGCAGATTGCGGAAGCCGTCCACGCTAAAAGCCTAGGAACAGAGCACCTGCTCCTAGCCATGCTATTTGACCGTGGGACCTTGGCAGCTCGTGTGTTAGAAGCTGCAGGTTTCGGCTATGATGATAAGAGTTCAGCCCCTCGATTCAGTGATTTGCGAAAGGTTTTAGAGCAGCGTGCTGGCTGGGGCAGAGAGGAAATCAAATCGATCCGTTCGATAAATAAAAATACGGCCTCTGCTAAACAAACCATGGCGAATATGATGGGCATGCCTCCTTCAACTAGCGGTGGCCTGGAAGACTATACTCGGGATTTGACAGAACTGGCTCGGGCTGGTCGTCTGGAACCAGTTATCGGGCGAGATGAAGAAATTTCTCGAATGCTTCAGATCCTCAGCCGCAAGACAAAGAATAATCCAGTGTTAGTTGGTGATGCGGGGGTTGGCAAGACAGCTCTGGCTCTTGGCTTGGCTCAACGCGTAGCAGCTGGGCAGGTTCCGGCAGAACTTGCCAAGATGCGCGTCTTAGAATTAGATTTGATGAATGTCGTTGCTGGGACTCGTTTCCGCGGAGACTTTGAAGAGCGGATGAACAATATCATCAATGACATCGAAGAAGACGGCCATGTCATCCTCTTTATCGATGAGCTGCATACCATCATGGGCTCTGGTAGCGGGATTGACTCGACCTTGGATGCGGCCAATATCCTGAAACCGGCTCTGGCTCGGGGAACCTTGCGGACAGTTGGTGCTACGACGCAGGAAGAGTACCAGAAGCATATCGAAAAAGACGCTGCTCTGTCTCGGCGTTTTGCCAAGGTGACCATTGAAGAGCCTACTGTGGCCGACAGCATTGCTATTCTGCAAGGTCTGAGAAAGAGTTATGAGGATCACCATAAGGTGCAGATTAGTGATCAGGCCATTGAAACAGCGGTCAAGTATGCTCATCGCTATCTGACCAGCAAGCATTTGCCAGACTCTGCTATTGACCTTTTGGATGAGGCCAGTGCAACTGTGCAGAACAAAGGACCGCAGAATTATAAACAGTCGGATTTGACGCCTGTGGATCAGGCTTTGATGGCTGGAAAGCTGAAAAAAGTCAGCCAGCTACTAGCAAAAGAGCAGGAGCCAACTGTTTACAAGCTGAAAGTGGAAGAAGGAGATATCCTGGAGACTCTCAGCCGCTTGTCTGGTATTCCTGTGCAGAAATTGACTCAGACAGATGCCAAAAAATATCTCAACTTGGAAAAAGAATTGCACAAGCGGGTTATCGGACAGGATGCGGCAGTTTCGGCTGTCAGCCGAGCTATTCGTCGCAATCAGTCAGGCATCCGCACCGGCAAACGCCCAATTGGTTCCTTTATGTTCTTAGGGCCAACGGGTGTCGGAAAGACTGAGCTGGCTAAGGCCTTGGCAGAAGTTCTCTTTGATGATGAATCAGCCCTGATTCGCTTCGACATGAGTGAATATATGGAGAAATTCGCAGCGAGTCGTCTCAACGGGGCGCCCCCAGGCTATGTAGGCTATGAGGAAGGCGGCGAATTGACGGAGAAGGTGCGCAACCGTCCATATTCTGTCCTCCTCTTTGACGAGGTAGAAAAGGCTCACCCAGATATTTTCAATGTCCTCTTGCAGGTCTTGGATGACGGCCAGTTGACTGATAGCAAGGGCCGCAAGGTGGACTTCTCCAATACCATCATTATCATGACCAGCAATCTGGGGGCAACGGCCCTGCGGGATGATAAGACGGTTGGTTTTGGCGCGCGTGACATCCGCTTTGATCAGGCCAATATGGAAAAACGCATTCTGGAAGAATTGAAGAAGACCTACCGGCCTGAATTTATCAACCGGATTGACGAAAAGGTGGTCTTCCATAGTCTGTCTGCTGAGGATATGCAGGAAGTGGTCAAGATTATGGTGCAACCGTTGATTAGGAGTCTGGCAGAGCAAGGCATCGTGCTTAAATTCCAAGCTAGTGCCCTGAAATTGCTGGCTCAGGAAGGTTACGATCCAGAAATGGGAGCGCGGCCGCTGCGCCGTACCCTGCAGACGCAGGTGGAGGACAAGCTGTCTGAGTTGCTCCTGACTGGAGATTTGGCAGCTGGTCAAACGCTCAAAGTTGGTGTCAAAGGTGGCCAACTCAAATTTGAAATGGCTTAGGGAGGATGTGTGCAATGGAAATTCGTGTGATGACAGAAAAGGATTATGCCTCTGTTTACCAGCTGTGGCTCTCTTGCGCTGGTATGGGGCTCAATAACTTAGATGACTCTGAAGAAGGGATTGCCCGCTTTTTGAAGCGCAATCCTGAGACCTGTCTGGTTGCCTTGGAAGGGGAGAGCTTTATAGGTGCTATTCTAGTTGGCACAGATGGACGTAGAGCGTACATTTATCATACAGCTGTCCATCCATATTTTCGTAGAAAAGGAGTAGGCAAAGCTCTGGTCGAACAGGCCTTGTCAGCAGTGAAAAGACTTGGTATCCATAAAGTATCGCTGGTCGTTTTTGAAAGAAATGAACTGGGCAACCGTTTTTGGCAGGAACTGGGATTTTCAGTTAGAAATGATCTGCTTTACCGAGATCAAGGGCTAACGGAGATGATTCGACAGGATACATAAAAAAGCTGATTCACTTGGCATTCTTGCTAGGCTAATCAGAACCGTGTTATCATACTGAAGAATATGTTTAGAAAGGCAGAAACTGTGTCTCTTCGTTATCTTGCTCGAATAGCTCTTCTGGCGGCTGTCTGCGTCGTGCTTCGTTATGCTTTTGCCGGCCTGCCCAATATCAAGCCGATTACAGCGCTGTATTTTCTCTTGGTGGATTTTGAGGACTTGAAGGGCTCTCTTCTAGTCATGTCTATCAGTATCTTTGTATCTTCTTTCCTCTTTGGAATGGGACCATGGGTTCTTTTCCAGATCTTATCCTTTACGGTGGTTATTTTCCTATGGTACCTACTGTATCGGCGACTAGGCTTGTTTGGCCAGAGTATGTTGGCCTTGCTTTTAGCCTTTAGCTATGGTCTTGTGATTGATGGTATCACAGCCTTGCTTTATCAAATGCCTTGGTGGACTTATGTGGCGGCAGGAGCAGGCTTCAATCTAGCTCATGCCTGCTCAACCATGCTCTTTTATCCTATTTTGTATTTTATTTTAAGGAGACTTTATCATGAAAAAAATCTTTAGCTTACTTACGCTTGCCTTTGCTCTCTTCTTAGTGGGTTGTAGCAATAGCCAAACAAAAACGGATACTAGCTCTAGTTCGGCTGCTTCTTCTGTCAAAAAGGAACTGAAAATCAGCATCAGTATTGCACCAGAAGGTCAGGAGAAGAGCGAGAAAACGGTGGCTGTTGAAGAAGGAAAAACAGCGATGGATGCTTTGAAGAAGGCCTATAAGGTCGAAGAAAAAGAAGGTTTTATCACTTCGATTGATGGACATGCTCAGGATGAAGCAAAGGGCCTCTACTGGATGTTTAAGGTCAACGGAGAAATGGCTCCTAAGGCAGCCAATCAAATCACTGTCAAGGATGGAGACAAGCTGGAATTCTACCAAGAAGTCTATCAGCAATAATCTTGTAGAATAAGAATCTGATGTTTAAGGCATTAGGTTCTTTTTTTGTGCCCTTGATACAGTTTTAAAGTGTCTGAAAAATATTTTTATAAATTCTTATAAAAAACTATTGACAAAAGAAAAATATAGTTTATAATAAAACCACAGAAAGAATAAATTATAAAAAATGATAAAAAGGTGAGGTCATGAAAAAACAAATTGCAATCGTCTTTGGAACCTTTGCTCCCTTGCATCAGGGGCATATCGATTTGATTCAGAAGGCTAAGCGTTCTTATGACAAAGTGCGCGTGGTGGTTTCTGGCTATCAGGGTGACCGTGGCGAGGAAGTAGGCTTATCTTTGCAGAAGCGATTCCGTTATACGCGGGAGACATTCGCCGATGATGAATTGACTCAGGTTTATAAACTAGACGAAACGTCTTTCCCTCGCTATCCTCTGGGTTGGGATCAGTGGTTGCCAGCTTTATTGGACTTGGTGGACTATGATTCAGAAGTCGAGGAGTTGATTTTCTTTGTCGGAGAGGCTGATTATCAGGCAGAGTTAGAAAAGCGAGGCTTCAAAACTTCTTTTGAGGAGCGGCAGTTTGGGATTTCAGCTACGATGATTCGGGAAAATCCTAGCCTTTATTGGAAATATATCGCCCAACCTTTCCGCCGTCACTTTACCAAGAAAGTGCTGATTATGGGAAGTGCCAGCAATGGTAAAACGACCTTGGCCAAGGATTTGGCTCGCTTCTATGATGCTCCAGTCAGTCTAGAATATGCTCGGGAATACCAGATTCAAAATAATGTGCGAGATGATGAGCTGACACCCAAGGACTACTATTATCTGCTCCTGGGACAGTACGCTCAGACTTCCCGCTTGATTGACAGCAGCGCCAACCGTGGTCTGGTCGTGGCCGATACAAATTCGTTGGTAACCAAGGCCTACTATGATTATTATCTGAAAGAAAGTCCAGTTCAAGACGAGGAGACAGACACCTTTGACAACCTCTTTGCTAGTATTTTGGCCAAGGAAAAATGGGATTTGATTCTCTTTGCTGAGCCGGTCGGAGCCTATGTCAACGATGGCTTTCGCGATATGAGCATGGCAGACGAGGCTATCCGCAGTGATTTTTCAAGCTATCTGAAAAAGCTGAAAGAGCAGTGTTTGGCTCATATTCCGACGGTCTATCTGGCTGGCAGTTATTTGGACAATTATCAGGCGGCTAAAGAAGCAATTAACAAGATTTATCAAGCAGATTAAAAAAGAAAGTGGTAAAATAGAATGGTAGTAAAAAATCAAAAACTCTCTCCTGCAGCTCTCTACGCAGGACTAAAACAAAAATCTCAAACCTTTGCTCGGAATTTCCAGAATGTCTGTGCAGCAGCAAAAGAACAGGGCTTTAGCGGTATCGCCAAATTGCTCTGGCAGGATTTATTTGGCGGGCGCAGCTTGACTCAATGGCTATACTTGATTGCTCTTTCTAGTCTGCCCTTCATTCTGGAGTTTACCAGTGGGCAGGAACAACATGACTGGCTGGGACTCTTTGCTTCCTGGACAGGCATCGTCTGCGTCATCCTAGTAGCTGAGGGGCGGGCCAGCAATTACCTCTTTGGGGCTGTTAATTCGGCCATTTATCTCATCTTGTCCTTCCAGGCTAGCTTTTATGGAGAAGTGCTGACAACAATCTACTTCTTTATCATGCAGCCAATCGGCCTTTACACTTGGCTGTCCAATCGGGTCAATGAGCAAGATAAGGCAGAGCCCTCTCATTTTGAGGCTAAGAAGTTAGACTGGCGTGGCTGGCTTAAATATTTGGCCTTGACTGCTCTGATTTGGATTGGTATGGGCTTTGCTTATAAGAGCATTCACAGTCACCGGCCTTTCCGCGATAGTGTGACAGATGCGACCAATGGTATCGGTCAGCTTCTTATGACGGGTCTCTACCGCGAGCAGTGGATTTTCTGGATTGCGACCAATCTCTTCAGTATCTACCTCTGGTGGGGCAGCAACCTTCATATCCAGGCCATGTACTGGGTTTATACCCTCAATAGTATCGTCGGCTGGTATCAGTGGACCAAGGCAGTGAAGAAAGCTTAGAGCAAGATTTGGAGGATTTTTGATCGAAATGATAGCTTAGGAAAGGAAGAAATATTCATGACCAAACAGGATATCCCAGCGGGAATGTCGGAAAAAGAGTATTACGAAACAATGGCAGATGAGTCCGCCTTTTTGGCATGGTACAAGACACAGGATTTGCCTAAGTATGAGACGCCCAGCGTAACAGCGGATATGGTGGCCTACTGCTTCGTAGAAGGCCAGTTGAAACTCTTGGTTATCAAGCGCAAGGCCCATCCTTATCAGAATAAATATGCCTTGGTTGGAGGCTTTGTGGACAAAAATGAGGATGCCTATCAAGCCTGCATTCGCGAGGTCAAGGAAGAAGTAGACCTCGAGATACCGCTAGAAAAGGTGGAGCAGCTGATGACGGTCTCCACTCCAGGACGCGATCCGCGTGGTTGGGTCATTACCATTGCCCATTTGGTCTATCTGCCGGCAATCGCTATTAACCAAGTCAAGGCTGGCGATGATGCCAAGGAAGTCACTTTTCTTGATGTGGATTTTAAGACAAAGAGCTTTAGGGATGGCGAGCGTCTTCTGACAGCAGAGGACTTTGCCTTTGACCACTACCAAATCCTGCTGGAGTCTATCAAGCGGATTCAGGGGCGACTGGACTGGAATCCAACTTTTCTTCATTTGCTAGAATCGCCGTTTACTGTTTATGAAGGGACTGAGTTGGTCAATCTCATCACGCCTAGACGCCCCATCGTCAGCAATAATTTTCTCGTAAAATTTGGAGAATATTTGGAAGAGGCCGGTGTCAAGCGCGTGCCAAAGAAGAAACCAAGAAAAGTTTATAAACTGAAGACAGAAAAATCGGATTAAAAGAAAATTGATGATATAGTTTACTTGCAGGACAAAAATGTTCTGCTTTTTTTATTTTTATTACGAATATAAAAGTAGCGACATATCTGCTGAAGAAGAGAGGAGGCCTAAGTTCCGGATGCTATTTGCTTCAAAAATTTTTGAAAAATTCCATTTATCTAGTTGACATACTTTATTGCAAGTGTTACAATAATATTACAAAAAGATTTCCGAATGTTACAAAGGAGAAGAAAAAATGAAAACTAAGACTTATACAAAATTGATGGCCGCTACTGTTCTAGCTTCTAGCTTGCTTTTAGGGGCTTGTGGTCACAAAGAAGAAACCAAGACTAGCGCAAGTGCTAATAAGACAGTACAGACTTCTTCTAGCTCTAAAGTTGCTTCATCTAGCAAAACTAGTAGCGCTCCAAAAGCCAGCAGCAATACTTCTTCAAATAAAACAGTAGGGCAAGCAGAACAAGTACAGAAAGCTGTGGAATCTGTTCAACCTTCACAAAACCAAACACAACAAGGGGTGGATCAGCAAGTTCAATCTCAACAAAATACACAGGCTCAACCAAGCCAATCTCAACAAGCTCCTAGTCAACAAGCTACGCCGACTCAACCAACTAAACCAAATAAAGCGACTCAGCCAGCCCAACCGAGTCAACCAGCTCAAAATCCAGCCACTGATCGTCAGCTTCAAAACAAGCAGGCAGAAACAAATGCTCGCTATAAAGGCGTTTTGAATATGGTGGATGGAGATTTCTCTGCAGCTGCAGGTAATTGGACAGATGCAGGAGGTAGTACAGTGACTGTTTCAGCAGGCGGACAATTTAGCGTCAAGTCAGCGAATGGAACTGTCAATACTTACCATATTGCTTCATATGCCTATACTTTGGATGATGGTCGCTATACAGCTCAACTGGGTTCTGCTGAACCGTCTGCTCCTAAATTGGGCATCCAAATCACTACTGGCGCTGACGGTAAAGTAGCTAGTGTTCAATTAATCAAATAAGAAAAAAGAAATAAAAAAGGAGGCACCTTTGTAAATGCTTCCTTTTTTATTGCTTTAATGTTGGAGTTGCAAGAGTTCTTCAATCTCTGCCAGGGTGCTAGCTTGTGAAATGGCACCGCGAAGTTTAGCTGCACCAGATGTTCCACGAAGGTAGTGAGGAGCGAGTCCGCGGAATTCACGAACGGCTACGTTTTCTCCTTTGAGGTTAATCAAGCGTTTGAGATGTTCATAAGCAATCTTCATCTTGTCTTCAAAGGTCAAGTCTGGCAGGATTTCACCCGTTTCAAAATAGTGGTTGATTTGGTTGAAGAGGTAGGGATTTCCCATAGCTGCACGGCCAATCATGACAGCATCAGCACCGACCTCTTCGATACGTTGCTTGGCTTCCTGCACGCTGCGGATATCACCGTTGGCGATGAAAGGAATCTTGGTCAAGGCTTGAGCTACGTCGTGCAAGGTCTCGAGGTCAGCATGCCCTGTGTACATTTGCTCACGGGTGCGACCGTGCATGGCCAAGGCTGAAACACCAGCCGCTTCGGCTGCCAGAGCATTTTCTACAGCCAGTGAGCTGTCGGACCAACCTGTTCGCATCTTGACTGTCAGAGGAATATCTAGAACGGACTGGACCTTGTTGATAATTTTATAGATTTTCTCAGGATCCTTGAGCCACATAGCACCAGCTTCGTTTTTGACGATTTTGTTAACAGGGCAGCCCATGTTGATATCGACGATATCCGTCTTGGTGTTTTCTTGGATAAATTCCGCTGCGCGGGCTAAGCTGTCTTCATCACTACCGAAAAGCTGGATAGAAACGGGATTTTCGCCTTCATCGATGTGAAGCATGTGAAGGGTTTTTTCGTTGTTGTATTGGATGCCCTTGTCAGAGACCATTTCCATCACGACCAGGCCTGCTCCCAGCTCTTTGGCAATGGTCCGGAAAGCAGAGTTGGTTACACCGGCCATAGGCGCTAGAACTGTGCGGTTGGGAATTTCAACATTTCCAATCATAAAAGGGGTATTAAGATTTGTCACGAATCAGTTCCTCCAAGTCATTTTGGTCAAAGTGATAGGCTGTCTGGCAGAATTGACAGATGATTTCAGCTCCGTGGTCTTGGTCACGCATCTCTTCTAAGTCAGCCTTTGGAAGTGTAGCCAAGGCATTCATGAAGCGCTCTTTGCTGCAGTCGCACTGGAAGCGAATTTCTTCTTCAGACAGGCGTTTGTAGGGCTCATCTCCATAGATGGCAGCCAGCAGAGCTTCAATGTGATCATCGGATTCTAACAGCTTAGAGATAGCAGGCATTTCTTGGATCCGCTTCTCAAAGCGAGCAATATCAGCTTCTTTGGCACCAGGCAGAACTTGTACCAAGAAACCACCAGCAACCTTAACTTTATCATGCTCATCCAAGAGAACGTTGAGACCAACGGCAGAAGGAGTTTGCTGACTTTCGGTCAGGTAGAAGGCTAGGTCTTCACCGATTTCACCAGAGATGAGTGGCGTCATAGAATTGTAGGGATTGCCAGTGCCGTAGTCCGTGATAACCAAAAATTGACCAGAGCCGACAAAAGGGCCGACCAGAACTTCGCCAGTGGCTGTCTTTTTAATATCGACACCGGGATTTTGCACATAGCCCTTGACATTGCCCTCAGTATCCGCCACGGTGATGATGGCGCCTAGCGAGCTAGTACCAAGAACCTTGACGGTGATCTTGGTCTGGCCCTTTTCATTAGCCGCCAAAATTTGACTGGCAATCAGTGTGCGCCCCAGTGCCACGGTAGAGCTTGCTTGAGTTTGATGTTTTTCTTGAGCGGTCCGAACCGTCTCTGTGCTATCCAGCACATAAGCGCGGAAAGAACCGTTTTCTGAGATAGTTTTAATAATTTTGTCCATACCTTTTATTTTAACATAAAAATAAAAACAAACGTAGCCTTTGTGCTTGTTTCGTCAAAGATTTCTTCTTTACATTGTGCTAGAATCAAGTTAAACAAAAAGGAGAAGATTGATCAATCAGGATTCAAAGGCATCCATCTATGATCTAGCAGTGTCGGATGCGTTTGATTTGACAAATGTAACACAATTAGTTACAATTAAAACATAAATTACGAATGGAATCAAAAAGGAGAGCTTATGATTGAAATTACCTATCTAGATGCAGCTAAGTCAGAACGGAAGATAACTTTCGAGTCTTATGAGGAGTTTGAACTATCCCAGCAAGCCTGCCTGATCGGGGTGGCGGATTATCATCCAGTTAAAAAGTTAGTTTATAATGGTCATGATTTGGGCTACCATGGGACTTATGGAGATGTTTACTTTTTCCTGATGAAACAGGATTTGAGCCAATATAACTAAAAAGGAGAACTACAATGGCAAAAGCAATTACAGATGCAACATTTGAACAAGAAACAAAAGACGGTTTGGTCTTGGTAGACTTCTGGGCAACTTGGTGTGGGCCATGTCGTATGCAAGGTCCAATCTTGGATAAATTGTCTGAAGAGCTTTCAGAAGATGTCTTGAAAATCGTCAAAATGGATGTGGATGAAAATCCAAACACAGCTCGTGCCTTTGGAATCATGTCTATCCCAACCCTTCTCTTTAAGAAGGATGGCCAAGTGGTCAAGCAAGTCGCTGGTGTTCACACTGCAGAACAAATCAAGGCGATTGTTGCGGAATTGAGTTAAAAGCAAAGCACTCCCATTCGAAACGGGGAGTGTTTTTTCATAGAAAAAGCCCTGTTCCTCAAACTGAGGACAGGACTCTTTTTCGTTTCTTATTCTTCTGTTCCAAGGCAGTTTTTAGCAACAAGAGCTGCAAGAACACCACCTACGATTGGGGCAAGGATGAAAATCCATACTTGTTGAAGGGCTGCGCCACCTACCAAGACAGCAGGCGCTAAGCTACGAGCTGGGTTCACTGAAAGTCCAGTGATGTTCAATCCCACAAGGATCATAGCTGTCAATGACAAACCAATCACCAAACCAGCAATCGCACCATTTCCCTTGCTTTCTGAAGTCACGGTCATGATCACTAAAACAAACAAGAAAGTTGCGATGACTTCAAACAGGAAACCGCCAAAGACAGTTACACCGTTTGCCAAGGCATTTTCACCAAGACTAGCAGTTGACATGCCTGAGTTTGCCAAGAGGAAGAAGACTGCGGCTGACGCAAGGAAAGCTCCAACCACTTGTCCAAGGATGTAGTTGACAAGGTCTTTTGATGACAAGCGTTTGTTTACAAACATAGCGATTGAAACAGCTGGGTTCAAGTGAGCACCTGAAACAGTTCCAATTGAGAAAGCTGCTACCACGATTGCCAAGCCAAATGCCAAAGCAATTCCTAGGTGGCCAAGACCTTCAACACCATTTCCAAAAACAACAGCTCCTGTTCCGATGAACACAAGCATGAAAGTACCGATTAATTCAGCGACAAATTTTTTCATTTTCTATCTCCTTTTTAAAAAAATCTATGTATTAGTCTATCAAAACAAACAGGTGGATTCAAGAAAAGTGCTCTGAACATATATTTTGGTTGGAATATCCTTTTTTATTATAGGCGATTATAGAGGAAATACCCTAACTCTCAGTTTTTTTGTTGGAAAATATAGTTTTTAGGTTATAATAGGAAGAAGGTAAATTACAAGGTATAGAAAGGGCGCTGTTTATGCTTGAGTCATTATCGCAGTTTGGCTTTATTTTGATGGTTTTTACTCCGTTTATTGCGGTGCCGATTTTCTGTTTCTTTGTGGGCTGGATGATTCCTAGGTCGCAAATAACGGAAAAAAGCATCATGGCTGTATTAAGCTTTGTCCTTTTTTGCTTGGTTTTGATTTCATATTATGCTCCTCAACTGTTGGGAATGTTTTTTTGGGGGCTTATCTGGTTCTTTATTGGCCTCCTACGAGCTAAAAATTATAGCAAGTCACAGTTCTGGATAAGGTGGCTTATATTTAGCGTCTGTTTTACAATCTATATTTTGGTTTATCTATATTTCTTCAAACTTTTTTAAAAATTTAGCTTCAAATTTCATTTTAGGAACAGATTTATTGAATCATGTAAAAACAGACTGAGACAAAAATGTCTCAGTCTTGTTTTTTTACTCCCCCAACTCCTCGCTATAAGCAATAATCTGATCAACTGTGTCAGACAAGAACTGAATGGTGTCGCGAAGTGGTTTGTCTGTCGAAATATCTGCTCCGATAATCATAGCTGACTCGAGCGGAGTTTTGCTGCCGCCAGATTTGAGCAGTTCAAGCCAGTCACGGGCACCATTTTCGTCATTTTTCAGGTGTAGGTAGCCGGCGGTAGAGATGACCAAGCCTGCGGAGTAAGTATAGCTGTACAACCCCATGTAGTAATGGGCTTGGCGCATCCAAGTCAGGGCAGCGTCGTCGTCAATCTCAACAGCATCGCCCCAGAAGTCTGTCAAGACTTCTTTCATGATAGCGTTGAGTTTGCTTGCGCCGAAGGTTCCGCCTTCTTCAATCAAAGTATAGACCTTGCGTTGGAAGGCAGCTTCCAGCAAGTGGGTGATGAAGTTGTGGAAGTAGGTATCTGTCAGACGGTGAGCCAGGGCGAAGCGTTTCTGACGAGGATTATCAAACTGGCGTTCCAGATAATCACTGAGCAGGAGTTCATTAAAGGTAGACGGTGCTTCCACATAGTAGGTGGACATGTGGGCGTTGAAATAGCTTTGGTGATTGTCAGAGAAGATAAACTGACCAGAGTGGCCAATTTCGTGAATCAGAGTATAGACATCGCTCATGCGACCAGTCCAGCTCATGAGGACATAAGGGTGAACCCGATAAGGATCAGCAGCATAGCCTCCAGAATCCTTTCCAGCATTGGCCGCAAAGTCGACCCAGCGTTCTTCCTTATAGCGGGCAACTTCTTGACAATACTCTTGTCCGAGTGGCTCGACTGACTTCATGACGAGATCGTAGGCGTCATCAATACTGACTTCTGGATTGAGCTCGCTGTCCAAGTCCAGCTTCCAGTCGGCAAAGGTCATTTTTTCAAGTCCGTTTACCTTAGCGACATGCTTGAGGTATTTTTGAGCTACTGGGGCAAATTCACTCATAATCAAGTCGATCTGCCGGTCAAACATAGAGCGATCAACTTCTTGCTCAGCTAGTAAGTAGTCAAAGACAGAGTCATAGCCTTTCATGTCAGCCAGCAGTTTTTCAGACTTGACCTGAGCCAGATAGGCAGCTGCAGCGGCATTTTGGTGCTTACGAAGGCCTTCAGAGAAAGAGCGGAAAGACTTTTCGCGAATTTCTGCATTTTCATGGTTTTGGTAAAAATTCTCATAGGTGACAAAGCTATTTTTGTAAACTTTGCCGTCTACTTCAAAGTCAGCCATGGCAAAGTCGCCAGCCCGCATCTTGGTGTAAATATCCTGTGGACTGTAAAAGACCTCTCCCAGATTGGTCAAGGCTTTTTCGACATCCGCTCCCAGATAGTGGGCTTTTTTGATTTTAGCCTGGCGAATGGCTGAAGTCAGATGGGGCTCTTGACCTAATCTCTCTAAGACAGCTTCATCTGCACCGACCAGGGCGTCGTCAAAGAAGCTGAGCGCGACATTGGCCTCGGTCTCAAACTCCATGGCTGCTTGGGCAATCTGCGCAAAGCTCTCGTCGCCAAAGTCAGTGGTCTGTGGCATAAATCCGTAGTTGCCGATGTGGCTGATTTGGATATAAATCTGCTCTAACTCAGCAAATGCCCGCTCAAAATCTTCGAAAGTGCTAAGCTTGCCTTGGTAATCACGGACGAATTTCTGGATGTCCTCTCTGGCCTTTTCGATGGCCCGCAGGAAGTCCTCTTGGTCTTGGTAAAGGGCCGTTAGGTCCCAGAGTTCATTTTCCGGAAATTCAGAACGATGTTTTTGTTCCATAGTCTACTCCTTTTGATTAAATAGCTATATTCAGTATAGCAAAAAATCACCTAACATGTCTTGCTTAGAATAGATGTGAGATAAAATAATTCTGATAAAAGAGCATTCTAATTGAATTTAACGCAAAAATAGCATATGTTTTAGGAGTTGGCATTATTAAGGAGTTTGGTATACGAAAATTCTGTTTTCAACCCTCGCTCTAATTCCGAGTATTGATTTGAAATTAAAAAGAATGCTGATAAATCAACATTCTTTTTATATTCTCTTTGATAAAAATAATATTTTTTGTCTATTTAGCTACCAAAAAGCTACCAAAGATATACCTATTCAACAATTAACTGCATATAATCTCACTATCAGAACGTAGAGTTTTTATATTTCTTTTTAATCTGAAAATCATGTTAGTAATCATTAGAAGAATAACTTTTTCTATCTGTAGCTTTCTTTTTAATTTGTAATTTTTTAAAATCGGGTTCTTGTAAACTCCAGTTAAAGTATGATTGTTTCATCAATTCTTTAAAAATTAAATAATTTGTACTATCTCTTTCTAGTTTATTTAATTCTTCATCTTTCAAATCCTCTAAAATGTCTCTGGTAAATTGTCCTCCTTTTTTTAGTCCTTGAAATCCAGGATAGTAAATAAAATCATTTAAAATATAAAAATATTTAGCATCTTCTAATAAACTTTTCGTATGCGTTTGGTATTTTTCGGCAAAATTTATTATCGATTTTGACAAATAGTTTAAAACGACCTTATATCTGCTTTCATATCCAATTATATAATAACCAATAGCGCAAAGTGTATAGTAATCTTCTGGATTTTCATCTAGTAGTTGACATAAAAACTGAGAACTCAACTTCTTATCAAAAAATTTCAGATATACAATTAAATCAGAAATATTATTGATTCTATTTGAGTTATTCTTCAATATTCGATAGATATTTTCAAATATCCTATTTTCAATATCTAATAAATAATTTTCACCATTTGTTATAAAGTTTTCATTATTATTGATTGTTGTTCTTAATTTAAATATCGAAGCTCTGAATTTCATTAAAGTATAAATGTATGACTTTGTTGTATCAGAATCAGGATGAATTGAATAGATATTATTTATCTGATCAAGAGCAGTATTTATCGTTCGAAGGTATTCATAAAAGTTTTTATTATAGTTAGTCATTTCTTGATTAATAAAAATTGGTTCATAAATTTCTAAAGAGATAGTCTTTAAAAAGTATAGAACGACCCGCCTTTTAGAACTATGTGTATTGCTAATTATATTTCTTATTGTATCGTATAGATGATTCCAAGTATGCTCCTTAAGAATTATCTTGCCTACTGAAATTTTATAATCCTCAGAGTCTCTATTAAGACATTGTTTATACTTTTCAATGTTTTCAATAGTATTCGGATTCTGTGACAATTTCAGAAGGTTTAGTTCTCTCCTGTTATTGAAACTATAAAGAAGTTGCTTTAATTGTATAATGGATGAATCAGCCAATGAGAAAGGCTGCTCCTTAATTTGATGTTTATCAAGATTGAGTTTTAAATTGAAATTAGAAAGTTCCTTAGAAATTTCTTGCTCGATAATCTCGAGTATTTCGTAAGTTGAGGAAAAAATGTAGTAATCATCAATGAAGCGATAAATTTTATAATGTTTATTGAAGTAAATATTTTGCTGATTTAAGTTCTTCTCGATATTAAAATCACAGTGTGTTAAAATAATGTCAGCAATTATTCTATTTATTTCTGGTCCGATTATAATTCCATTAGTTTCGTTATCATTGCTTTTTTGTTGAATTATGTCAGATTGAGCAGCAAAAGTATTCTTCAACGACCAATCAGAGTATTCCTTACCTAGATGTTTATCTCCAACAATTGCCCATGTGATTGAGTGTGTATATATACTTCCAAAAAAGTTTTGGATATCGAGTTTAGAAAAAAATCTATATCGCAAACTATCTCTATTAAAACTAGGAGAATTTAGAATACTAGATAATTTATGGTGCTTATTATATGTGAAATATTTTTTAAAGAAAGGGTCCAATTCTTCATTTGTAATAGAATTATTTCCTTCGATGCCAAAATCTTGTTCTATTTTTAACAGTTCTTTTTCTAAAGCTTTGCTTTCTGAATATGTTATAGTGTTTGCTTTTTGAACTTTACGAACATTAAATTTAGACTTTTGAAGAAAGTTAATTAGTAAATATTCATATTTCATAATATAAAATAAAAACTTTAACTGTGAAGAAGGATGCATCAACGAAATTGTCCTATAACTACCATTATTTTTAGGGATTTCGTAGTGAAGTGGTATTGTATATTTTCCATTGAATTTTTCGTTAAACTTTTTATTATTGGTTGGAACCAGATTCATCAAATTTTCTAAATTATTTTTTAATGGTGAATTTGAGAAAAAGGTTGGTACCTCAGAAGGGAGAATTTCTGTAGTTAAAAACCATTCCTGTTTAAGATATTGTTTATTCATAATTTAATTATCCTTGATTTTTTGTCCCTTATATTGTACCATATAAAGTGTAGGCTTGAGAACACTAAATATTTTAATACTAGTTTAATACAAGATTGAGTTCTCATACACACAAAAAGATTATTTCAAGCTTTAGCTTAAGGTGTCATGTACCGTACATTGTATTATGTACCTCACGTTGTATATGGTGTCTATCTAGGTAAGGGTATTAAAATCTTGCCCATAGGGAATTTTATTATCCTTCCTGTGCCTACGATTTTAGGGATATTTCATGAAATTTAGTTCGATTTTTTCAAAAAATAACATAGGAAAGCGACTGGTTTATAAATTAAAAAAAGAGGATTTACGTTTAGAATTAAAGGATGTAAATACCGAAATTATAAATAAATTCAGCCTAGTGCTCCCAAATAGAAACGCTATTATCAAATCATTGATTCAATTTTTAAGTCAGGGGAGTATTTATTGTAATCAGTCAAATTTAACTGCAACACCTCAGAATTTTTATGTCATAAAATCAGATATTAAAAACTTCTTTCCATCCATCAATAAACACAAACTATATAAAAAATTAGTTAAATCATCTTTGTTAAAAGACCCTAGTATGGATATTATTAAAAAGTTTATTTTTAATAGTGACATTTCTGGTGTTCCGTTAGGAATGCCATTTTCTAATGCATTATCTGAAGTTTATTTAGAAGAATTTGATGATGCTATAAGACGAGAATTTTCTCCAATTTTTTATGTTAGATATGTAGATGACATATTAATCATAAAAAGTTATCCCAAAAGTATGACTATTGATAAAAATAGTGAGAAAAATTTATTATTTAGTTTATTGGAACAAATTGATTTATCGGCTAATGAGAGTAAAACAGATATATATGAATACACACCCTCTGTTAATACACTAAACTTTGAGTATCTTGGATATAATTTTAATATATCTGATAAAAAGTTACACATTGACATTTCTAAAAAAAAGTATGACAAAAAAGTATTAAATAGACTTACGAGATATTTTAAATATTATAAATCTTCTGCTCATACCGATGAAGATTTTTGGATTCTTTATTATAGAATAAAAAATTTAATATATGGTGTAACATCGAGTGGGGAAAAAGGTACTGATCATAAGTTAAAATTTGGAATTGGTTTTAGTTATAAGTTTATTAATTCCGAAGACAGATTAAAAGATTTATTGAAGACATTTCATTATTTTAGAACTAAATATTCAAATAACTTCACCTCGGAACAAACCGCACGCCTATTTAGTCTGATTACTGTTGATTCTAGTGTAAATGGAAGAATAATTCTTAACCAATTTTCTGAAATCGATGATATTTTGCTTTTGCTCAATAAGAGAGTGACTTATACTAAGTATTCAATAATAAAATTAGAGGAAATTGCACAGAAAATTGGTTGTCCGTCAATTGCTAGAAGTAACGATAGTTTGTATAAATATAATCTACAAATACAGATTATGAAAAAATTACGAATTCATTGATTTAACTGAGAGCCTAGGCTCTCAGTTTCCTTTCCCTTTTCCTATATAGTTATTTTTTTAACATATTCTTCAATTAAACACTTGACTTCTTCCTTTTGTTTACTAGATAGAGTATATTGTTTCAATAAACTAACAATTTCTTCCAATCCGTCATCGCGCCCCTTTAAAATTTCAAAAGATGTGCCAAAAATTTCAGCTAGCTTTTCTACTGTTTCATCTTTTAGGATTCTTCCTCCATTCTCTTATCTAGCATATTGGGCTTGAGCTACACCTAATTTTCAGCAACTTCTAATTGAGTAAGTCCTGCATCTAGTCGGGCTTTTTTATATTGTCTTTTAACATTTTAAAATTCCTTTCACTTTTTATTGAGTTATAATTAAAATATTTATATAAAAATAAAGCATGCAAAATAGGTGATACTAGTACTCATTGCCTTGCTATTAAAGTAGATAGTAAATGAAAAGCTACGACTGATAAAGAAAACATTACGAATCTTTTGCAAATCAATATGAAACCTGCCAATGACGCGAATGAATCAAAATTTGAATAATCTGCAACCGGGGTCATATTAGGACTCTTTTTTATTTTGGGAGTTTCAGTCTGTCTCGCTTCATATGGTGTGAAATAAGAAGAATAATTCAGGCGGTGCTCAAAAAACGCGTTTTTATCCTGTTAGCCAAGAAACAATTGATTAGCTTTAATCTTTGTGGAGAACTATAACTGGCTCTAAAATCTAAAAATAAGTAGATTCAAGATATTCATTTAAAAAGGCTCTCAAAGCCTTTTTCTTTTGATTGAAATTGTGGTAAAATAGGGTCTATACGTGCTTGATACAAAGATGAGGATATAATAAACTACTAAAACCATCAAATCAAATTAAAAGAGCTAGTCGAACTGTCCCTTAGCACTTTAAGTGTATCTTGATGAACTAAATACGACCTAAAAGCTGTGTAAAAAAGATAAACGGTCTTGTCTTCATCGAAGACTTTGTCAGCTTCCTATTTTACTTTGCTTTTGACGGTACTAATATCTTGATCTTTGTAGCCAAGGCGTATGAAAAAATTTGAGCATGTGCTCGGCAAGGAGTCTTTATGACAAAACAAGTTTTTAAAACCGTTTTTGCAGGCCGTGAGTTGGTAGTTGAAACCGGTCAGGTTGCAAAGCAGGCAAATGGCAGTGCCATTGTTCGATATGGAGAAAGTACCGTCTTAACTGCGGCAACCATGTCCAAAAAGATGGCTACGGGTGACTTTTTCCCATTGCAGGTCAACTATGAGGAAAAAATGTATGCGGCTGGGAAATACCCTGGTGGCTTTATGAAACGGGAAGGTCGTCCGTCAACAGATGCGACTTTGACGGCTCGTTTAATTGACCGTCCGATTCGTCCTATGTTTGCGGAAGGCTTCCGCAATGAAGTTCAGGTTATCAATACTGTTCTTTCTTATGACGAAGATGCTTCACCTCAAATGGCAGCGATGTTCGGTAGCTCTTTGGCTCTTTCTATCTCAGATATTCCTTTTAATGGCCCTATCGCAGGAGTTCAAGTCGGTTATGTAGATGGTGAATTCATTATCAACCCTAGCAAGGAACAAAAGGAAGTTTCACTTTTGGAATTGACAGTGGCTGGTACCAAAGAAGCTATCAACATGGTAGAATCTGGAGCTAAGGAACTTTCTGAAGATATCATGCTGGAAGCTCTTCTTAAAGGGCACGAAGCGGTCAAAGAATTGATTGCTTTCCAAGAAGAAATTGTTGCAGCGGTCGGCAAGGAGAAAGCTGAAGTAGAATTGCTGCATGTTGATGAAGAGCTGCAGGCAGAGATTGTCGCAGCCTACAACAGTGACCTCCAAAAAGCGGTTCAAGTAGAAGAAAAATTGGCTCGTGAAGCAGCAACTCAGGCTGTCAAAGACCAAGTTACAGCAGTCTACGAAGAAAAATATGCAGACCACGAAGAATTCGACAGAATCATGCGTGATGTGGCTGAAATCTTGGAGCAAATGGAGCATGCTGAAGTGCGCCGCTTGATTACAGAAGACAAAGTTCGTCCTGACGGTCGTAAGGTCGATGAAATCCGTCCTTTGGATGCAGTTGTTGACTTCCTTCCTCGTGTGCACGGTTCTGGCCTCTTTACCCGTGGGCAAACCCAAGCTCTTTCTGTTTTGACATTGGCACCAATGGGCGAAACCCAAATTATCGATGGTTTGGATCCGGAATACAAGAAACGCTTTATGCACCACTATAACTTCCCGCAATATTCTGTCGGGGAAACAGGTCGTTACGGTGCGCCGGGTCGTCGTGAAATTGGACACGGTGCTCTTGGGGAACGCGCCTTGGAGCAAGTTTTGCCAAGCTTGGAAGACTTCCCATACGCTATTCGTCTGGTAGCAGAAGTCTTGGAGTCAAACGGTTCATCCTCCCAAGCTTCTATCTGTGCGGGTACTTTGGCTCTGATGGCCGGTGGTGTGCCGATTAAGGCACCGGTTGCCGGAATTGCCATGGGTTTGATCTCAGATGGCAGCAACTACACGGTTCTGACGGATATTCAAGGTTTGGAAGACCATTTTGGCGATATGGACTTTAAGGTAGCTGGTACTCGTGAAGGGATTACCGCCCTGCAGATGGATATCAAGATTGAAGGAATTACAGCAGAGATCCTGACAGAAGCTTTGGCTCAGGCTAAGAAAGCCCGCTTTGAAATTCTGGACTTGATTGAAGCGACTATTCCAGCTCCACGTCCTGAGTTGGCTCCAACTGCTCCGAAAATTGATACCATCAAGATTGATGTGGACAAGATTAAAATTGTCATCGGTAAAGGTGGGGAAACGATCGACAAGATTATCGCTGAAACAGGCGTTAAGATTGATATCGACGAAGAAGGAAATGTATCCATCTACTCTAGCGACCAAGCGGCTATTAACCGTGCTAAGGAAATCATTGCTGGTTTGGTTCGTGAAGCTAAAGTGGATGAAGTTTACCATGCCAAGGTTGTTCGGATTGAGAAATTTGGTGCCTTTGTCAATCTCTTTGACAAGACCGATGCCCTCGTTCACATCTCTGAAATGGCTTGGACTCGAACCAACAATGTCGAAGATTTGGTACAAATTGGTGATTTTGTCGATGTTAAGGTCATTAAAATTGACGAAAAAGGCCGCGTAGATGCGTCTATGAAAGCTCTCTTGCCACGTCCGCCTAAGCCAGACAAGCCAAAGAGAGACCACGATAAACATCAGGAAAAAGGGCATTTTCATAAGAAACATGAAGACGCCCCTAAAACTAAATCGGAAGAATAATGAAAAGGGAGTGATCAGGCTCGATTGCCTTACAAATTTCTTTGTGTAGGGCCTGCTCCCTTATTTTACCTAATGAAAGGAGAAGAAGATGGGCTGGTGGAAAGAAGCCATTGAGATTGTAAAAGAAAATGATCCGGCTGCTCGTACTTCACTGGAAGTCATCTTGACTTATCCAGGTGTCAAGGCCTTAGCAGCCCACCGTCTTTCTCATTTCCTCTGGAAGAAAGGCTTTAAGCTACTGGCACGCATGCACAGCCAATTTTGGCGCTTTTGGACTCAGATTGAGATTCATCCAGGTGCTCAGATTGAGTCAGGTGTTTTCATTGACCATGGTGGTGGATTGGTTATCGGTGAAACGGCCATCGTGGAAAAGGGTGCGCTTCTGTATCATGGCGTGACCTTAGGCGGAACTGGTAAGGATACAGGGAAACGACATCCGACTGTGCGTCGGGGTGCCTTGGTCTCTGCTCATGCTCAAGTCATTGGCCCAGTTGAAATTGGTGAAAATGCCAAAGTTGGAGCTGGAGCAGTTGTTGTGGCCGATGTGCCTAGTGATGTAACTGTAGTTGGAATCCCGGCTAAGATCGTGCGTGTTCATGGTCAGAAAGATGAGCCAACCATCCACGAGGTGGAAGAACAGCGAGAATATTATTTGGATAAGCTGGAGCATGCCCGCGAAGCCAGCCACCATTCGTCGGAGCTCTAAGAAAGGCCAATTTTGGACAGCTAACAAGATACTTTAGGGGGTCTTGCTAAGGAGTAATTTGGCAACTGTAACTCAATAGAAAAGATGAAAGAGGCTTTGCTGAAGTCCTAAAGAAAGAGAAGTAATGCTATTAGAGGAATTTGAAGATGTAGCAGCAGTCATTGAGCCAACTGAAAAGCCAGTCCATGATAAGGGTGAGGTATGCGAAACCATTATCCTGTCCTTTGATGGCGAAATCCTGAAACGATTGATTGAGTCAGAAGATGTCTATCAGGGAGGCTATTTAAAAAGTATAAATGGACAGCATCCGTGGTATATGTACGGTCAAGGTCCTAGTAAGCTAGCAGTTATGTTGGCTCCGATTGGAGCTCCTATGATAGTTGGCCAACTGGAGGAGTTGGCGGCCAGAGGCTTCACGAATTTCATCATTCTAGGTTCCTGTGGCGTTTTGGATCGCTCAATTGATGCGGATAAGATTATCTTGCCGGCTGAGGCTTTGCGAGATGAAGGAACTAGCTATCACTATGCCCCACCGGGTGACGAAGTTGCCTATGACGAGTCTCTATTAGTTAAGCTAGAAGCCATCTTTGACAAGCACAATATTGAGCATATCCGCACCAAGTCTTGGACGACTGATGCCTTTTATCGAGAAACACCTGATAAGGTCAAGCGTCGCTTGGCCGCTGGAGCTCAAGTGGTGGACATGGAAGCTTCAGCTATCATGGCTTGGAGTCAATTTCGCAAGACCAAGGTCTATCAGTTCTTCTACACAGCTGACTATGTGGATCATCATAACCGAACCTGGGATGCCCGCCATGAAGAGCGGACAGCTGATGCCATGACTTTTTTCACTATCGCTTTGACAATAGCAAAGGAACTAGAAAGGTAACTACAAGAATGGCAGTATATTTTTACGGCTGTATCACCATGGATGGCTACTTGGCAGACAGCCAGCATAGGATAGACTGGCTGCATCAGCTTGGTTCTGTAGAGGATACAGGCTATGATGACTTTTACAGGCAAATGGATATCACCATCATGGGCAAGCGGACCTTTGAGGAAATCCAAGATTTGCAAGATGTAGAAAGTTTTTATCAAGCTACGGAAAATTATGTCTTTACGCATGATAGGCACCTGCCTGTCAGCAATTACCAGCCAGTAGCTGGGGATGTGGTGGACTTTGTTCACCAGATTGACAAAGGCAAAAATGTCTTTGTGATTGGTGGTAATTCCTTGGTAGGACCGCTCTTGGATGCGGATCTTTTCGACCACCTCATTATTCAGATAGCGCCCCTTATCCTAGGAAAGGGGGTACCCCTCTTTACCCAAGAGGAAGGGCAGCGCTTTTACCAACTGGATAGCCTCAGACAATTTGGCCCTTTTGCAGAGCTGGTTTTCAGCCGAAAAAGTCAGAAATAGAGAAGGTAGTGGACCGCATGATTAAAATTTACGACACCATGACCCGCAGCCTACGTGAATTTGTGCCCATTGAAGAGGGCAAGGTTCGCATGTATGTCTGCGGTCCGACGGTTTATAACTATATCCATGTCGGCAATGCCCGCTCAACAGTAGCTTTTGACACAGTTCGTCGCTATTTTGAGTATCGGGGATTTGAGGTCAATTATATTTCCAATTTTACAGATGTAGATGATAAGATTATCAATCGGGCCAAGGAAGAAGGCATTACGCCTCAAGAGGTGGCTGACAAGTATATCGCTGCCTTTCGTGAGGATGTGACGGCTTTGGGTGTCAAGCCTGCGACCCGCCATCCGCGGGTGGTGGAGTTTATGGCTGACATCATCCGTTTTGTGGAGGACTTGATCGACAAGGGTTACGCTTATGAGTCAGAGGGCGATGTCTACTTCCGTGTCGAAAAGTCTCACAATTATGCCAAATTAGCCAACAAAACCTTGGCAGACTTGGAGTTGGGTGCTTCTGGTCGGACAGATGAGGAGACCGCCCGCAAGGAAAATCCAGTAGACTTTGCTCTCTGGAAGGCGGCTAAGCCGGGTGAGATTTCCTGGGACAGTCCTTGGGGAGCAGGTCGTCCGGGCTGGCACATCGAGTGTTCGGTCATGTCGACGGGGATTTTGGGCGATACCATTGATATCCACGGTGGAGGAGCAGACTTAGAGTTTCCTCATCATACCAATGAAATCGCCCAGTCAGAGGCCAAGACTGGTCAGACTTTTGCCAACTACTGGATGCATAATGGCTTTGTCAACATCGATGACGTCAAGATGTCCAAATCTCTAGGCAACTTTATCACTGTTCATGATGCCCTCAAGACCATTGATGGACAGGTGCTGCGTTTCTTCTTTGCTACCCAGCATTATCGCAAGCCCATTAATTTCACGGAAAAAGCTGTTCATGATGCAGCGACCAATCTCAAGTATTTGAAGAATACCTATGAGCAGCCTTTCATGGGTCAGGCAGACTCTGCTCAGCTTCAAGCCTTTCTGGACAAATTCACTGCTGCCATGGACGAAGATTTTAATGCGGCCAACGGTATCACGGTTGTCTTCGAGTTAGCCAAGTGGATCAACTCTGGCAATTACACCGCTGAAGTTAAGGCAGCCTTTGCCAAGATCTTAGAAGTTTTTGGTATCGTCTTTGTAGAAGAAGTCCTGGATGCGGACATTGAGCGCTTGATTGAGGAACGCCAGGCAGCGCGGGCTAATCGGGACTTTGCGACTGCAGACCGTATTCGGGATGAATTGGCCGCTCAAGGCATCAAGCTTTTGGATACTAAGGACGGAGTGAGGTGGACACGTGACTGATGTCAACCTGATTAACGGCATTGCCCTCGCTTTCGAGGGGGATGCTGTCTACTCCATGTATATCCGGCGGCACCTGATTTTTCAGGGTCTGACCAAGCCCAATCAGCTGCACAGGGAAGCGACTAAGTATGTTTCTGCCAAGGCTCAGGCTAATCTCATCTCTCTCATGATAGAAGAAGGGATTCTGACGGAGAAGGAAGAGGATATCTACAAGCGTGGCCGCAATGCCAACAGCCACACCAAGGCTAAGAATACGGACATCGTCACCTACCGTATGTCTACCGGCTTTGAGGCAGTCATGGGCTACCTGCATATGACCGAAGCCATTGAGCGACTGGAAGAGCTGATTGACTGGTGTATTCGGAAAATAGAGGCTTCGTCCTGATTCGCTGCTATCTTATTTATTCTGAGATAGAATTCTTTTACTAACAACCACTAGGATTTAAGAAATTTATATATCAAAGACGAGTTTTACATAAAGCTCGTTTTTTGACACTCCCATATAAACAAGCATGTTGTCTACAGAAAAACTGGAAAATTTTATAGAAGATTGAGTTTGAAACTTTAAATGTATTATTGGATAAAAAGTAGGAGGTTGAAATTTATTTTCAGAAAAGTATTGACATGTTTTCTAAAAAAGAGTAGAATGGCTCATGTTTTAAAGGAGGAACTTATGTTTTCCAAGCTAAAAGGCTTTTTTATTGGACGCCCATTAAAATCTGGAAAAGAGGGCGAAGATGGCCATTTATTGACTAAGATGCAAGCTTTAGCCATGCTCTCCAGTGACGCTTTATCTTCGATTGCTTATGGACCAGAGCAGGTTGTTTTGGTCTTGACTTCTGTTTCTGTTGGTGCCATTTGGTGGTCGCTTCCCATAGGAATTGTCGTCTTGATTCTATTAGCGAGTTTGACGATTTCCTATCGTCAGGTCATTCATGCTTATCCTCAAGGAGGAGGAGCTTATATGGTGACGACAGAAAATCTATCTCCAACGGCAGGTTTGATTGCTGGCGGAAGCTTACTGGTAGATTACATGTTGACAGTAGCTGTTTCGGTCGCTTCGGGAGCGGACGCAATTACCTCTGCGATTCCCGTCTTACACCCTTACAATTTACATATTTCCATTTTCTTAGTTCTCTTGCTGATGCTAATGAATCTTCGAGGATTAAAAGAATCGGCCACTTCCTTGATGATTCCTGTCTATCTTTTTATTGTCAGCACCTTATTGTTGATTGGTTTTGGTTTTGTGCAAATCCTGACAGGAAATTTAGACTATCACGCAACTGCGCGGATTGGTAGTCCGATTGCTGGAGTCAGTTTGATCTTGCTGCTTCGTGCCTTCACCAGCGGCTCTGCTTCCTTGACAGGAGTGGAAGCTATTTCCAATTCGGTCCCTTTTTTCAAGAAACCCAAAGCTCATAATGCCGCAGCTACCCTATCGATTATGGCCTTAATCCTAGGAATCATGTTTGCGGGCATTACCTTCTTGAATTATTGGATTGGCATCGTGCCTGTCAAAGGTGTGACGACCTTGGCCCAGATGGCGCAAGCGATTTTGGGGGCTTCTCCACTTGGTCGTATCTTGTTCTATGTTTTCCAATTGTCAACTGCTTTGATCTTAGCAGTGGCAGCCAATACAGGTTTCTCAGCCTTTCCGATGCTTTCCTACAATATGGCTAAGAATAAATACATGCCTCATATGTACATGGAAAAAGGAGATCGGCTGAGCTATTCTAATGGGATTTTCACTCTGGCTTTTGGTGCCATTGCTCTTTTGTTCATCTTTAAGGGAAATACAGAACGCTTGATTCCCCTGTACACGATTGGTGTATTCGTACCCTTTGCTCTCTCCCAGACCGGTATGGTTGTCCATTGGAAGAAAAAATATGGAAATAATTTCTTGAAGCATTCGATTGCGAATATCCTTGGTGCGATCATTTGTTATGGGATTGTCCTTATCTTGCTCTTGTTCCGTCTTCAAGATATTTGGCCTTTCTTTCCTATTATCATCGTCTTGACTTGGCTGTTCTTATCTATCAAGCAGCATTATAATAGAGTTGCTAAACAGTTGAGATTGCATGACCACATTGAGCGTCAGAACTACACTGGTAATACAGTAATTGTCCTGGTCGGGAATGTTACCAGAGTCAGTGTAGGAGCGATGAGCTATGCTCGCAGTATCGGAGATGAAGTCGTAGCAATGCACGTTTCAACAGCAGAAACTGCTGAAAAAGATGCTGAAGTCGCCGAGGAATTTGCTGACTACTTCCCAGATATTCGCTTCGAGACAGTCACAACTAGCTATCGCAATATCATCAGTCCGACAGTTCAGTATGTGATTAAAGTGGCCAAGCGAGCAAAAAAAGAAGGAAGAACAGTGACAGTCCTAGTACCTCAGTTTATACCTAAAAAGAGGTGGCAGAATATTCTGCATAACCAGATGAGTTTAAAATTAAAATACTATTTGAAATGGTATGAGGATGTTGTGGTCGCAAGTTATTCTTATCACTTAAAAGAATGAGCGATTGCCTTCGCTTAATGAGAAAAAGGAGTTGAAGATTTTTCAACTCCTTTTATTATTTGTTGGAAATGGCACAGAGCTAATTTGTCTGTACTTTTTGGTAATTCTGATAAAATTCTACTTTGATCTTAATAAAAGTCTCCAAGTCTCGTAAAAGTTGTAGGAGAGTGGCTCGGGTTTCAAATTCTTGCCGAGTCTTAGGGAGCGGGCGTTCGCGAAAAACAGCTAAGCAGGCTTCGATTTCTTCAACTAGTTCGTGAGCGGGATTTTCTTGACTAAGTTGCTGGGCTGTCTTGAAAAACAAACGGGCTAAAATTAAGCTCTCACTAGCTGCCAAATGGCAGTTGTTGATGTTACCTGCCATGTCTTCTAAAATGCGATTCTGCGCCTGGCGCATTTCAAAATAATGAATATGGTAGTTGGTCTGATGAAAGAGGTGGTTGGAATGGTCCAGATAGACCAGTGCTAAGGCTTCTTGAAGGATAGTATCCAGTTCCTTGATTAGAGTTGCATCATTTCGACCGTCTCCAGCTTTTAAGAAATATTCAAAACGCAGTAGAATTTTCTTCAGTTGCTCTTCAACTTGAATATGATAGTTATCAATATCTTGCTGGTTTGAAGCCATATATAAATTAGCTAGAAGAGCGAATCCCGTTCCGATGAGGAAGACAGCCATTTCATTAGCCAAAAGAGGCCAAGAAACAGAATGGGCCAGCAGTACATGAGTGACCAAAACTGTGCTGGGGGTGATGCCTATTTCCCAGCCAAAGAGATAAGCTAAGGGAACGTAGAGCAGGATATAAATCCCTAAGCTCCAAAGGTTAAATCCTAGAAGGATGAAAGATAAGCTCCCGATGGCTAGTGCTAAAATAGTAGATAAGAGGCGGTTACGGGCTAGTTTGATAGTGCTTCTGCGGGTGTCGGAAACGCTGAGAATAGCAATAATACCGGCTGATATAGCATTGCTTAAACCTAAAAAAGCAGCTAGAGCCGCAGCAAGACATGTTGCAAGAGCTAGTTTGATGGTACGTTGGAGGAGAGGCATAAGCTTCTTTCTATTAAACAAAGTTTTTTCTATTATACCATGATTAGTCGAAGACTTGTGAGGATAAATATGTCAATGTTTATAAATTACAGGAAGGAGCTGTTTTATAGATGTTAAAAAACATAGTAGGAAGGCTGGAGTTGAAAAGTCGGATGGTCTAGGTGAAATTTTTTTGACTAGACGGCAAATTTATCGTACAATAGAAAGTAGCGAAAAAATGCCTGGCTAAATGCCTGTGTAATCTTAAGGAGAATAACTTTGGAATTAGAAGTATTTGCAGGACAAGAAAAAAGTGAGCTTTCGATGATTGAGGTAGCACGTGCCATCTTAGAATTGCGCGGGCGTGACCATGAAATGTATTTCGATGAGCTTGTCAATGAAATTCAAAATTATCTAGAAAAATCAAATAGCGAGATCCGAGAAGCGCTGCCTCTATTTTATACAGAACTGAATGTAGATGGCAGTTTCATTCCACTTGGTGACAATAAATGGGGTCTTCGTTCTTGGTATGCCATTGACGAAGTCGATGAAGAAATCATCGCTTTGGAAGAAACGGACGAGGAAGACGAGCCTAAGAAACGCAAGAAAAAACGCGTTAATGCCTTTATGGACGGCGACGAAGATGCAATTGATTACAGCGATGATGATCCTGAAGATGAGGACTCATATGAAGAGGATCCAGCTCTTTCATACGATGAAGACAATCCAGATGATGAAAAGAGTGAGGTTGAGGCCTACGATGCTGAAATCAATGAAATAGCTCCAGATGACCTCGGCGAAGAAGTTGAGTTAAATGAAGAAGATGATGAATATTCTGACGATGATCAGGATGTTGAAGACGAAGAATAATATCCAAAAAACAACTGCTTTTAAAGCGGTTGTTTTTGCGTTCTAA
>NZ_JAPVZU010000013.1:0-68408 GCF_041432545.1 Streptococcus sp. 27098_8_113
TTTTAGTATTATTAGAACGAGTAGAAAAAAATCCCTCCAAGATTAGATAGGAAATCTTGGAGGGAAATGGATAGTTTATTTATCTAGAACGTTGTTTACCAGCGTTGCGATTCTTTTTCTTTTTATTGTTTTGAGTGATTGCTTGGCTCGCTTTTGGTGTCACATCTTTGATGCGACCTGCATTGCTCATGGCTTTAGGAGGATTCTTTTTGTATTCTTCCGCTACTTGCTTTCTAATCCGTGGACGCATTAAGTAGTTAATGATGAATTGTTGGATAATTTGAACGAAACCACCGACTACCCAGTAGAGCGTCACAGCTGCTGGTGACATGAAGGAGAAGACAACAATCATAATCGGGCTCATGTAAGTTGCACTCTTCATCTGCGCTTTTTGGGTTTCATCTTCGATACCATGTAGGGAGAGAAGTGACTGGATGTAGTAGAGTACACCGACAATGAGAGTCAAGGCTAGACTAGGTTTTCCAAGATTGATGCCAAGGAATGTACTGCTGGCTACACCGTTTGTGTATTGGGCAGCAAAGAAGAGGGCTGAGAAGAAAGGCATTTGAATGAGTAGAGGGAGGCAGCCGATACCGCCAAACATACTCAGACCATTTTCTCTTTGAGCAGCCATAAGTTCTTGCTGCGCTTCTAGTTTTTCTTCTTGAGTTTCGGCATTATTGATCCGTTCTTGGATAGGGGCAAAGATGGGCTTGAAGTAGTTCATCTTTTCTGATTGAAGAGTAGCTTTCCAAGATTGATAGATTCCCAGTGGGAAAATAATCAGCCGCACGATGAGTGTAACGATAATAATCGCTAGACCATAACCAAGACCTGAATTCTTGGCAAAGAACTGGATGCTATCTGCCATAGGCTGACCAAGCACGTCCCAAATAATACCAGAAGGATTACCTGCCTTGTCTCGTCCGACACACCCTGTCAATAATAGAAGGAGGGACAAGCTCATTCCAGAGAATAAAATACGTTTAAATGTTTTCACGAGTTCATTTCCTTTGTTTCTAAAAAATAATACCTATCTATTCTACTGTTTTTTAAGGAAATATACAATAGTTCTCCAGACCTAATTTGCAATTTTAAAGTCAGTATAGGACTCAAAATTGTCTATGGTGACATCTAAATAGCTGACTTTTGAAAAAGGAGTTGGACCCTTGCGGATTTCTTGAATGAACTTGGCCATGAGGGCAGAGCTTTCAGCTTGAGCCAAAATTTCGACTGTACCGTCGTCGTTATTCCAGACGCGACCAGTAATCCTGCCGATTTGTAGAGCGAGGGAGTAAACGCCCCAACGAAAGCCGACGCCTTGGACTCGTCCTTGCGCGATCATTCTTACTTTTTGCATCGTTACCTCCTTTTGTAGCGGTTTGAAACTCGCTTATCAGCCCATAGCGCAGCGAGCGGTTGCTTGCTGGAGACAAGATTTTCTCTGAAGCTAAGTCTAGAGGATGAGTTCAAAACTGCTAGATTGTGTTATAATGTATTTATGAATATTATAACCTCAAAAGCCAATAATGTGGTAAAAAAAGCTAAAAAGCTGCATCAAAAAAAATATCGTAGCGAGTCGTATTTGATTGAGGGCTGGCATCTTTTTGAGGAGGCTCTGGTCAGTCAGGCACGGATTCTGCGAATTTTTGCCTTGGCAGAGTACGAAGAGCGTTTGGCAGCCTTTTCTCAGACGATTTTTGTCAGTCCAGAGATTCTGAGTGATTTGGCAGACAGCAAGACTCCTCAGGGAATCGTTGCAGAATTAGCCTTTGAGGAGCAGAATATTCCAGAAAAGCTGGAAGGTGCCTACCTCTTTTTAGAAGATGTGCAGGATCCTGGCAATGTCGGAACCATCATCCGAACAGCGGATGCGGCGGGTTATCAAGGAGTTTTCATCTCTAGTCACTCCGCTGACATTTACAATCTCAAAACCTTGCGTTCTATGCAGGGCAGCCATTTTCATCTGCCCATTTATCGCGTGAGCAGAGAGGATATGCTGGCCCTAGCTCGTCAAAGTGACCTGCAAATTTTGGCTTCGACTTTATCAGAAGATTCTGTGGATTATCAAAAGGTCGAAAAAAATGAAAATTTCCTCCTAGTCATGGGCAATGAAGGTCAGGGAATCAGCCAAGAAATGACGGATGCGGCTGATGTTCTGGTTCACATTTCCATGAAGGGGCAGGCTGAAAGTCTTAACGTTGCTGTGGCAGCCGGCATTCTGATGTTTGCTTTAAGCTAGCTTTTAGAAATCTCTCTATAATAAAACGAAATGGAGGTGATGATATGCCTTACAGAGAAGATGATGAATTTATGGCCTATGTGGGGCATTTGATTGAGAAGCCCAGCGTCCAACGCTTAAAAGGAATTACCCATCATATTCATTCCAATCGGCTTGAACATTCAATCAATGTCAGTTATACTAGTTATAAGATTGCTAAAAAATTTGGCTGGAATGCCCGCAGTACGGCACGAGGTGCTCTTCTGCATGATCTATTTTATTATGACTGGCGCGAAACCAAGTTTAAAAAGAGTCATGCCTGGGTTCATCCCCGCCTAGCAGTCCGAAATGCCCGCAAGATTACCAAGCTCAATCGAGTTGAGGAAGATATTATCATCAAGCACATGTGGGGAGCGACCTTAGCACCACCCCGCTACAAGGAGTCCTTCGTTGTGACCATGGTGGATAAGTATTGGGCGATCAAAGAAGCGACGGCACCTTGGCGACAAAAGCTGAGTGGACGTAAAAAATATCATCGAAAGATGATGAAAAGTTAAAATGTAAAAAGGAGACATTATGAACAATACAATTATTCAAGAAAACAGTGGACTTTCTAGTTTTTATTCTAAGGTCTACGGATTTGTTGGGATGGGAATTGCCATCTCTGCACTGGTTTCAGGCTTAATGCTGACGACCTTCCAGACAGCTCTAGTTGAGATTTTGCTCCATTATAGCTGGATTTACTATGGAGCTATCTTTATTGAACTGGCCTTGGTTTGGTCAGCTTCCAGCAGAGGCCTCCGCAATAGTCCAGCTGCTCTTCCTCTCTTTTTGAGCTACTCAGCCCTAAACGGATTTACCATGAGTTTCATTGTGGCCATGTACACAGGAGGCGTGGTTTTCAAAGCATTTGCAGTTAGTGCGGCTGTTTTCCTTGTTATGGCAGCCATGGGCGTCATCATTAAAAAAGATTTATCTGGCATGGGCCGTGCTATGATTGCGAGCCTGATTGGGATTGTGATTGCAAGTTTTGTCAATATTTTCCTTGGTAGCGACATGATAGACTATATTGTCAGCTACGTCAGCGTCGTCATTTTCGCAGGGTTGATTGCTTGGGACAATCAAAAAATTCGCTACGTTTATGAGCAAACGGGTGGACAGGCAGGTCTTGGCTGGGCTATTTCTCTAGCTTTGAGCCTCTACCTTGACTTTATCAACCTCTTCCTCAGCATTCTTCGTATCTTTGGAAGAAATGACTAATAAAACATGGATAGTTTCCTTGATGAATGAGGAGCTATCTTTTTTGTTTGAGGGGAATTTTGGAAGTTGGATAGGAGTAGCAGTAAAAGTTTTGCAAACTGTTAATTTTTTGATATACTAACTAAAAATATATTTGGGCAATGCACTCGTCTATTGCTCTGGAAAAGAAAGGAAGTTTCTATGGATATGTTATTTATCCCAGGCTGGTTGATTTTTGCAATCGTTGCAGCCATTGTGCTTATTATTCTTTTGGCTAAGGGCTATGTCAATGCTAAGCCAAATGAAGTAGTCGTTATTACTGGTCTGCGTAAGCAGCGTCATTTAAGAGGTAAGGCTGGCTTCATGATTCCTTTTGTAGAGCAGCGCTCTTATCTGGATATTGAGCAGTTTTCTACCGACGTCCGTACTTCTGAGTCTGTGCCAACACTTGATTTTATCAACGTTCGTGCCGATGCGGCTGTTAAGCTGAAGATTGGTACTACGGATGAAATGATTGAGCGTGCGGCAGAAAACTTCCTTAATTGGAACACAACAGATATTTCCAACTCTGTCCAAGATGTTCTCGAAGGGAACCTTCGTGAGGTAATCGGCCAGATGGAACTGCGCAAGATGGTCAATGACCGTCAGGAATTTGCTTCTAAAGTGCAAGATAACGTGGCGCCAGATTTGGCTAAGATGGGTCTGGAAGTCATTGCCTTTACCGTTCAATCCTTCTCTGATGAAGGCGGCGTGATTGACAACCTCGGTATTGAAAATGTCGAAACGATTAAGAAAGACGCCCTGATTGCCAAAGCTAAGGCTGAACGTGAGCGCAAGGAAGTTGAGGCTGAGCAGGACAAGTTGGCTAACGACAAGCGCGTGGCCGCTGACTTGGAAATTGCTCAAAAGCAAAATGAACTCAAACTGAAACAAGCAGCCCTCAAGCAGGAGGCAGATATTGCGCAAGCTAAAGCGGACGCGGCTAAAGGGATTGAGGCTGAAATCCAACGTCGTGAACAAGAACGTGTGGCAGCAGAAGCCAACATCATGAAGCAGGAAAAAGAAGCGGAAGTCAAAGAACGGGAAGTTAAGGTCCGTGAGCAGGAATTGGATGCCAATATCCGCAAGCAAGCCGAAGCTGAAAAATATGCCCGTCAACAGGCCGCAGAAGCGCAATTGATTGAACGTCAGCGTCAGGCCGAAGCGGAACTCTTTGAAACACAAAAAGAAGCGGAAGCCCGCAAGGCTCAGGCCGAGGCTGAGAAATTTGCGCAACTGCAAGAAGCAGAAGCTATTGAAGCCAAAGGACGTGCAGAAGCGGAAGCCATTCGTCTTAAACTAGAAGCGGAAGCCCAAGGTTTGGACAAGAAAGCAGAAGCCATGAAGAAGATGCAGGAAGCTGCGATTACGGAAATGATTGTCGATAAATTGCCAGAAATCGCTCGCGCGGTAGCAGAGCCATTGACCAAGGTAGATAAGATTACCATGTATGGTGAAGGCAACGCTTCTAAAATGGTCGGCGACATCATGCAGAGCATTGACCAAGTTTCCCAAGGAGCAGGCTTTGACATTCGTCAACTGTTAGCTGGAGCACTTGGCGTCAATATGACTGTCAACAAGCTCAAACAAGATGAACAAGCGGTCATTGAAGTTGATGAGAAATAAATCTAAATGTGTCTAAGATATCCAAACAGCTGGGAGTTGGAACTTCTGGCTGTTTGTTTGTCCTCCCCCAGAAAAGCATTTCAATCAGCTAAATACTTTTCATTACCTTGTAAAAATGTTAAAATATAACAAATTAAACAACTATGACTATAGGAGTAAAAAATGACTAAAGCAAACTTTGGTGTTGTCGGTATGGCCGTGATGGGTCGTAACTTGGCTCTCAATATTGAATCTCGTGGCTATACTGTTGCCATCTATAACCGTTCAGCAAATAAAACGGAAGATGTAATCGCTTGTCACCCTGAAAAGAAATTCGTGCCTAGCTACGATGTAGAGTCTTTCGTTCAATCTATCGAAAAACCTCGTCGTATCATGCTTATGGTTCAAGCTGGACCTGGTACAGATGCTACTATCCAAGCCCTTCTTCCACATCTTGACAAGGGCGATATCTTGATCGACGGAGGAAACACTTTCTACAAAGATACAATCCGTCGTAATGAAGAATTAGCAAATTCAGGCATCAACTTTATCGGTACTGGTGTTTCTGGTGGTGAAAAAGGTGCCCTTGAAGGACCTTCTATCATGCCTGGTGGACAAAAAGAAGCCTATGAATTGGTAGCTGACGTTCTCGAAGAAATCTCAGCTAAAGCACCTGAAGATGGCAAACCATGTGTGACTTACATCGGTCCTGACGGAGCTGGTCACTATGTGAAGATGGTTCATAACGGTATCGAGTACGGTGATATGCAATTGATCGCAGAAAGCTATGACTTGATGCAACACTTGCTCGGCCTTTCTGCAGAAGACATGGCTGAAATCTTTACTGAGTGGAATAAAGGCGAGCTTGATAGCTACTTGATCGAAATCACAGCTGATATCTTGAGCCGTAAAGACGATGAAGGTCAAGATGGACCAATCGTAGATTACATCCTCGATGCTGCAGGAAACAAAGGAACTGGTAAATGGACTAGCCAATCAGCGCTTGACCTTGGTGTGCCATTGTCACTCATCACTGAGTCAGTATTTGCTCGCTACATCTCTACATACAAAGAAGAGCGTGTACATGCTAGCAAGGTGCTTCCAAAACCAGCTGCCTTCAAATTTGAAGGAGACAAGGCCGAGTTGATCGAAAAGATCCGTCAAGCCCTTTACTTCTCAAAAATCATTTCATACGCACAAGGTTTTGCTCAATTACGTGTAGCTTCTAAAGAAAATAATTGGAACTTGCCATTTGCAGATATCGCATCTATCTGGCGCGATGGTTGTATCATCCGTTCACGTTTCTTGCAAAAGATCACGGATGCCTACAACCGCGATGCAGATCTTGCTAACCTTCTTTTGGATGAGTACTTCTTGGACGTTACTGCTAAGTACCAACAAGCAGTGCGTGATATCGTAGCTCTTGCTGTTCAAGCTGGCGTACCAGTACCAACCTTCTCAGCAGCCATTACTTACTTTGATAGCTACCGTTCAGCGGACCTTCCAGCTAACTTGATCCAAGCACAACGTGACTACTTTGGTGCTCATACTTACCAACGTAAAGACAAAGAAGGAACCTTCCACTACTCTTGGTATGACGAAAAATAGGATAGGCCTATGGCAAAGCGAATTTTATTAGTAGAAAATGAAAAGAATCTTGCACGATTTGTGACTTTGGAACTGCAAAAGGAAGCATTTCTTTTGGATGTGGTTGAGACAGGAAGTCAAGGTTTGGCACTAGCTAAAGAAAATGACTATGATCTATTTTTGCTTAATTATGACCTGCAGGATATGACCGCTAGTGAGTTTGCTAGGCAACTGAGTTTGTTCAAGCCGGCCTCAGTTATTATCGTCTTAGCCAGCCGTGAAGAAATCAAAGAACATGCAGATGAGATTCAGCGCTTTGCTGTTTCCTATACCGTCAAACCTTTTATTATCAGTGATTTGGTTGAGAAAGTATCCGATATCTTTCGAGGTCGGGACTTTATCGACCAGCATTGTAGCAAGCTAAAAACACCGACTGCTTACCGCAATCTACGAGTTGATTTGAAAAATCATATCGTCTATCGTGGAGAGGAAGTGATTGCCTTGACACGACGAGAATATGATCTATTAGTGACGTTGATGAGCAACCAAAAGGTCATGAGTCGCGAGCAGCTTCTGGAACGTGTCTGGAAGTATGAAGGTGCCACTGAAACTAATGTAGTAGATGTCTATATTCGTTACCTACGTAGTAAGATTGATGTTGCTGGGCAGACCAGCTATATCAAAACTGTCCGTGGTATCGGCTATGCTATGCAGGAATAAAAAGAATAAACCCGCCCTCTGTTTCCAGTAGGACGGGTTAATTTTTTTATTTTTAGCGCAAATAATAAAATCCTAGAAGATTAAAATCCCTCTGCTTAGAGGACATGGCGCTCGAAAGCATTGTCAGAGATCCCTTGGCTGAGAATGAGTTTCGCCCATTCTTTGGCAGAAAAAAGGCTATGATCCTTGTAATTGCCACAGGATTCGATAGTAGTACCAGGGACATCTTCCCAAGTAGTCGTTTCAGCGATTTCTTCTAAGCAAGATTTGATGACTTGGGCAATTTCGGTTGCTGAGTGCTGTCCCCACATAATCATATGGAAACCTGTGCGGCAACCGAAAGGCGAGCAGTCAATCATACCGTCAATTCGCTTGCGAATAAGCATAGCCAGTAAGTGCTCGATGGTATGCAGGCCAGCAGTCGGAATAGAGTCTTCATTTGGCTGTACCAAGCGAATATCAAAGTTAGAGATAATATCTCCTTTGGGGCCAGTTTCCTCGCCAATGAGGCGAACATAGGGTGCTTTTACAATTGTATGGTCAAGCTCAAAACTTTCAACGATAACTTCTTTAGACATGATTTCTCCTTTAAAATTTTAAAATTGGAACCTGAAAATGAGATCAGGTTTCAAAAGCGACATTTCAAACACTTCCTTTTGATTATAGCATAAAAAAATAAGAGTTAGGAAATAAAAAAATTTTATATATTAAATTCTTTGATTTAGCGCCTTTTCGCCCAATAATAGGCAAAAAACGGCCTTCTTTTTCAAAAAATTGATTTGTGAATTTCTGCTATTTATGATAGAATAAAAAGGAATTTTGAATTCAATAATTAAATAGATTTGGAGTAAAAACATGGGCTTATATACAATAGCTGCTTTTGTTTTTGCTGCCATCATTGGTTTAGTGATTGGGTATGTAGGAATCGCGGTTAAGATGAAAGCATCTAAAGAAGCTGCGGAACTTACTCTTTTAAATGCTGAACAAGAAGCAACCAATTTACGCGGTCAGGCAGAACGCGAAGCTGATTTGATTGTCAAAGAAGCGATGCGCGAAACCAGTTCGCTTAAAAAAGAAGCACTTTTGGAGGCAAAAGAAGAAGCCAGAAAATATCGTGAAGAGGTTGATGCAGAATTTAAGTCTGAGCGTCAGGAGTTAAAACAAATTGAAAGCCGCTTGACAGAGCGTGCAAGTAGTCTTGACCGCAAAGATGATAATTTAACCAACAAGGAAAAGACTTTGGAGCACAAAGAACAAAGTCTGACTGATAAAGCTAAACACATTGATGCGCGTGAAGCACAAGTAGCTGAGCTAGAGAAGCAAAAAGAAGCTGAGCTTGAGCGGGTAGCGTCCTTGACTCAGACGGAAGCGCGTGAGATTATCTTGACCAAGACCGAGGACAAGTTGTCCAAGGAGATTGCGACTCGTATTCGGGAAGCAGAGCAGGATATCAAAGAGCGTTCGGACAAGGTGGCCAAGGATATCTTGGTTCAAGCTATGCAGCGGATTGCTGGTGACTATGTGGCTGAGCAGACCAATTCAACGGTTCATCTTCCTGATGACAGCATGAAGGGACGGATTATCGGACGTGAAGGTCGCAATATTCGAACCTTTGAAAGCTTGACAGGGATTGATGTTATCATTGATGATACGCCTGAAGTGGTTACTCTTTCAGGTTTCGATCCAGTTCGCCGTGAGATTGCTCGGATGACTATGGAAGCTCTTCTCAAGGATGGTCGGATTCATCCGGCTCGTATCGAGGAATTGGTCGAAAAGAATCGCTTAGAGATTGATAACCGTATTCGAGAGTATGGTGAAGCCGCAGCCTATGAAATCGGAGCGCCTAATCTGCATCCTGATTTGATGAAGATCATGGGTCGCTTGCAGTTCCGTACTTCCTACGGACAAAATGTTCTCCGTCACTCGATTGAGGTTGCCAAATTGGCTGGAGTTATCGCTGGAGAGTTGGGTGAAAATGTTAACTTGGCTCGTCGTGCAGGTTTCCTCCATGATATTGGTAAGGCTATCGATCGAGAAGTAGAAGGTAGCCACGTGGAAATCGGAACTGAGTTAGCTCGCAAGTATAAGGAACATCCAGTTGTTATCAATACCATTGCTAGCCACCACGGAGATGTAGAACCTGAGAGTGTCATTGCAGTCATCGTTGCAGCAGCGGATGCCCTAAGTGCAGCTCGCCCAGGAGCTCGCAGTGAGTCGCTGGAAAGCTACATCAAGCGATTGCAAGATTTGGAAGAAATTGCGAATAGCTTTGAAGGGGTTAAGACAAGCTTTGCCCTTCAGGCAGGTCGTGAAATCCGAATCATGGTCAGTCCAGAGAAAATCAAGGATGACAAGATTACAATCTTGGCACATGATGTGCGTGAAAAGATTGAAAACACCTTGGAATATCCAGGAAATATTAAGGTCACAGTCATTCGCGAAATGCGAGCAGTTGATTATGCTAAATAAAAAGGTTGAGACAATATCTCGACCTTTTTGTTTGTTTTAAATGAAGTATTAAACTGCCAGTGCTTGGCCGGGGATATTTGTCACCATTGGCATTTATTATTTTTACTATTATTTTTTCTCAGCTTGGTTCTGCTCTTAACTTTGGGAAATACATTCCATGGGCGATTCCTGCACTCGCAAGTGGTATTGCAGGAAAAGCACTATTGAATTTTGGGAGCATTGTCAGTTTATTTGGGGTAAGTATTCTAGGTCTTATCGCAACAATGGCTTGGTGGAGGTATGCTGATTACGATTAAAATGAGGTGATGAAAATGCTAATAACACAAAGCCAAGTCTGATTCATTTCAAATCAAAACAACCCCTCCTGTTCAGATTGAAAAACAAGAGGGGTTATATTATGACAATCGAAAGTTTTGGGGGAGAGGGGACTATGTGAATATCGTTGGCCTAAATGAAAAGATAGTTTCTAATATACGTGATTGGGAAAAAATGACCTTGTTTTTGATAAGTTAAGTGTCAAAGCTTTCTCAGATGGTAGTTTTAGAACAAGGGAAAATCTCGTTATGGGTATCAGTCAAGTGAAGGACAAAATCCAAAAAAGATGCTTGGTCTGAACTTTTTCTAGCAGGGGCCGGATTAAAAAGAGGCTGAGGAGAAAGAGCAGGAGGATAGGATAGAAATACCAGGGATTACTGACGAATTGCCCCCCCTCAACAGTCCTCAAAGGGATGTAAGTATGGGACAGCAGAATCTGCCCAGACAGGAAAAGTAAGGCAATCGCAGTCATGGTCAGAATCAGAAACTAGCCCAGTTTGAAGATGGTGTTAGAAAATTGCTTCATGAGGATCTGACCTCCACCTTGACGAAATAGCGGTCTTCTCCCAGCTCAATCAGCTCGACTGGCTGAGGATAGAAGCGATCCATGACCTCTTTTTGAAGAATGTCTTCTTTAGGACCTTGGGCTATGATTTTCCCTTCTTTTAGGAGCAGAACATGATCCATAGCAGCAGTGATTTCCTCTACATGGTGGGTGACATAGAGGATAGTTGGAGTCTGGTCCATCTGCGTAATCTTACCAATCTGATCCAGCAGGCGCTCGCGGGCAAAGAGATCCAGACCGCTGGTCGCTTCGTCTAAGATAAGCAGTTCTGGCTTTTCCATGAGACTGCGGGCAATCAGCAAGAGCTGTTTTTCCCCTTGAGACAGACTGGCGTAGCTTCGGCCAATCAATTCTTGCCCGCCAATGGAGGCCAGCATTTCCCTCGCTTGGTCCAGTTCTTCTTGTCCGTAAGGAGCGTAGAGAATACTGCTTTTATACTTGCCTGTCAGGACGATTTCTTCGGCAGTGAGATGGCTAGGCAGGCGTTCAGCAATGAAGGACCCAACTACTCCAATCCTAGTTCGCAGCTGAGGAATGTCGCCGGCGCCAAATTCCGTATCCAGAACCGTCACCTTGCCCTGGGTCTTCCAATGCTCAGCCATGAGCAGGCGCAGAAGAGTAGACTTTCCAGAACCGTTGAGACCGAGGATGGCCCAATGCTCCCCCTTTTTCACCTGCCAGTTGAGATCTTTTAAGATGGTTCGGCCTTGTTTAGCCAAGCTTACATTTTCCAGTTTGATAATCTTTTCCATTTTTACTCTTTCTTTCGTTAAATCTTCTTTATTATAACAAAATTTAGGATAAAATAACCGATAGGAGGAGTCAGATGTTTTATAAAAGTAAGCTGATGTAGGTCCTTTTGCTAATGATTATCTTCTTTATCTGGTGTCAGATGAGGATCTTCCTATTATCATCATGGTACTCTTGCTCTTATCCAGCAATATCTATGGTGTACTAGAGATGATCGAGGCAATCCCGACTTATTCTATCCTCAAAGAAATCGCCAAGTTCTTGGTTAATCGCTATGATAATCACAAGGAAACTCAGCAGTAGAAGAAGAACGAAGAGCTTAGGAATCGATTGATTCCAGAGTCTCGAGACCAGAAATAAGACGGAAGAAGGGCCTTCCGCCTTATTTTCATTATGTCTTCAAGTCAGTTTTTCTCGTAGAGAAAAACAAGAAAACTACCACATAAGCTGGTGGCTGCCAAGGCTTTGAGCTTTCATTTCTTTTTTCTAGTATAATCTACTTGTTCAGGTAAGACAAAGGAGGAAAAGGAAATGGCTAAAACCGGTTGCAGTTTATCACATGCCAAATGGATGTGTAAATATCCTATCATATTTACCCCCAAGTATCGCAGAAAAATCATTCACTACAAAATAAGACGAGATCCCATTGAGATTTTTCTTCATCTATGTCAATACAAAGGTGTGGAAATTATTGAGGGACAGATGATGCCAGATCATGGTCACATACTTGTCTTGATCCCTCCAAAACTTTCGAGTTTTGATTTCACGGGATATTTGATAAATATGTAAGCATCGTTGGCCTAAACGGAAAGACAGTTGCCAAATATATTCGGGATTGGGAAAAAATAACATTGTCCTTGAAAAGTTAAGTGTCAAAGAGTACGAGGAGCAATTTTTATATGGTAGTTTTAGAACAAGATAAAAGCCCGTTTTTACAGGCTTTAGTCAAGTAATGATAGCTATTTTCCTGCTATCTATTAGACCAGGTTCTTGGTAGGAATAGAAGCAGGATAGGATAGATTTCTAAACGTCCTGCAATCATGGCAAGAGAAAGTAGGAATTTAGAAAATGGACTATAGATAGAGAAAGTCTCGGTTGTCCCAATCATTGGTCCGATATTATTGAAACAGCTGATGACAGCACTGGTAACAGTCATTAGATTGTTATTGTCCAGACTGATGATGAAAATCAAAGCTGCGATAATCAAAATATAAACTGCCAAATATTTAAGAACCTTGTGTTGGGTATCTTTATCCAAAACAGCGCCGTTGATATGCATGGTTAGAACGCGGTTTGGCGAAAGTGTGGAAAGGATTTGGTTTTTAGCGATGCGACCGATGATAATGGCACGGATCACTTTGAAACCGCCAGCGGTGGAGCCAGCAGAACCACCTAGACACATGAGCAGCAGCAGAATGATTTGTGAGAAGAGGGGCCACTGTACGGTATCTCCATAGCCGAATCCTGTCGTAGTAATAATGTTGGAAACTTGGAAAAATGAAATTTCTAAGCTTTTTGCAAATTCCCCGTAAACATTTAGAACATTGAAGCTAATCAAAATAGTGGCAGTGAGGACAATCCAGAGATAGCCTTTCAACTCCTCGTCATGAAAACAGGCTTTAAATCTTCGAATCAAGAGATAATAGTAGAGATTGAAGTTTACCCCAAAGGTCAGAACGCCGAAGCTGACAAGGTAGGTGATTAGAGAACTGTTATAGTGGGCAATTCCGTCGTTAAAGACAGTGAAGCCTCCTGTACCAGCCGTTCCCATTGCGATGACGATACTATCAAAGAGTGGCATGCCGGCGAGGAAATAAAGAAAGGCAAAAAGGGCAAAGAGCGCTAGATAGATAATATAAAGAATCTGGGCAGTGTTTCTTAATTTCGACACGACCTTGCCAAAAACTGGTCCAGGAACTTCCGCTTTCATGACTTCTAAGTGGCCATTTTTAGCATTGTCCATGATAGCTAAGGCAAAGACCAGCACCCCCATTCCTCCAATCAAGTGGGTGAAACTACGCCAAAAGAGGAGGGAGTGGGAAAGGACAGATACATCGTTTAAGATTGTGGCACCAGTAGTGGTAAAGCCAGAGCTGACTTCAAAGAAAGCATCAATTAGATTCGGAATCTGGCCAGAAAAGACAAAAGGCAGAGCGCCAAAGAAGGACCAGAGAATCCAGCAAAGGGCAACAATCAGTACCCCTTCCTTAGTGTAAATGTGGGCATCTTTAGGTTTAAAGGCTGAACCTAATCCACCCAAAATCACTAAAATAATCATTGTCGCGCCGATAGAAAGGAAGACTTCAAGATCTTCGTGGTAGATCAGGGCAACGATTGTTGGAACCAACAAGAGGGCTGCTTCGATGAGCAGGAGTTTGGAGAGGAGAAAGCGAATCATAGGTCTATTCATGGGGCTACCTCTCTAACAAATCGTAAATCTTATCGATGTTTTGAATCAAGGTTGTCACGATGATCTTATCTCCGACTTCCAAATAGTCATCTCCACTTGGGAAAATGGCTACGCCTTGACGAATGATAGCAGCAATCAGCACCCCGCTCCTCAATTTGAGCTGAGAAAGAGGCTGTTCGATCATTTTATTTCCTTCGTTGATCTGGAATTGGAGCGTTTCAATCTGGCCATTTGCTACATGGTGCAAGGCTTCTAGGCTGGAGAATTGCGCGTTATTCCGTCCGCGGATAAAGTGCATAATGGTATCAACAGCAATCCCTTTTGGCGTGACAATACTTGCGAAGTCTTGATTGTCAATAATCTCGAGGAGACTTGTCCGATTGATCTTGGTAATGTTTTTTTGAACGCCAAGATTATTGAGGAACATTGAGGTGATGATATTTTCTTCATCGACGCCTGTCAGAGTAGCTATTGCATCGTAATGTGCAGCTCTTTCCTCGAGTAGAATATCTTTGGCTGTACCGTCTCCATTGACCACGTAGAGATCAGGAAATTCTTGGCTAAAGAACTCTGCCCGCTGGCGATTGATCTCGACGACCTTGAGCTCAATCTTGCTATTTTTGAGAATATTCAATAAATAATAGGCAATCTTGCCTGCCCCGATAATCATGAGGCTCTTGATGACTCTTGGTCGGATTTTATTGTGGAAGCGGACAATTTCTGAACGATTTCCAGTCAGGAAGATTTTATCAGATGGCTGCAAGGTGAAATCCCCATCTGGAATACTGAGTGTGCCCTCTCTCTCAATAGCACAGATAATAACGTGGGGGAAATGCTTCCTGAATTGCGAGAGATTCATTTGGCAGAGATAGCTTTCTGGCTTGATTTTAAACTCCATCAAGGTCACTCGACCATTAGCAAAATGCTCCAATGACAGGGCATTAGGAAAATCAATAATATTGGCAATATAACGAGCAGCGAGGAGTTCAGGATTGACCATCAGAGAGAAGCCTAGAATATTTTTTTCTTTAAAATAAGCATTAGAGTATTCAGGATTTCTGACACGGACAATGGTTTCTTTAGCTCCCATTTTCTTTGCGAGAACGGCTGAAACCATGTTGACCTCATCCTGCTCAGTCATGGCAATAAAGATATCACAGTGGGCAACATCTGCCTGCTCCAAGATTTTAAAATTCGCACCATTTCCAACGATGCCCATAATATCGTAACGTTTTGTAATATGATTTAGAACAGCTTCATTTTGCTCAATTAAAACGACATCATGCTTTTCAGCAACGAGCGAGCGACAAAGGGCGGCTCCGACCTTCCCGCTTCCGACGACGATAATTTTCATATTATTCCTCCCGAATATGTATCTATCATACCTTTTTTTATATAAAATTTCATCTATAAATCTCAATAAAGTCGTTTTTTACAGAATAGGAAGCTGTTTCAAAAGAAATCCTACAAAAATCTCACTTTTTGGGGTCATTTTTATTGACTTGTCAGAAGAAAATGATATACTAGGAAAGTACCCTCATTGATTTACATCAAACCTGTTGTGATGTAAGTTAATGATGCCTTAACCACGCTGTTTGCTGAGCTTGACTCCGGGCAGTGTGGCTATTTTTTTATTCTAATGAAAATCAGGAAAAATTATGTCTCAGCAAAATCACATCGTCCTTTTTGAACCACAAATTCCACAGAATACAGGCAATATTGCTCGTACTTGTGCAGCGACCAACTCTCCCCTCCATATCATCAAGCCCATGGGCTTTCCTATTGACGACCGTAAGATGAAGCGGGCTGGACTGGATTATTGGGATAAGCTGGATATTAGCTTCCATGAGAGTCTAGACGACTTTATGAAGCAGATGGACGGACGGCTCTATCTGATTTCTAAGTTTGCCGAGAAGGTCTACTCGGAGGAGAATTTCGCAGCAGAAGGGCCGCATTATTTCATGTTTGGTCGTGAAGATAAGGGATTGCCTGAGGAATTTATGCGCCAGCATCCAGAAAAGGCCTTGCGCATTCCCATGAATGACCAGCATGTCCGCAGCTTAAATGTCTCTAATACGGTCTGTATGATTGTCTATGAAGCCCTACGCCAACAGAACTTTGCTGGACTGGACTTGGTGCATGAATACGAAGCGGATAAGTTGAAATAAATGAAAAATACTTAAGTTAAAATAATATTGATTACATCAATCAAAAAGCTTGCACTTGCAAGCGTTTTTTGTTATGATTAAAGGGTCTTCAGGGCAGGGTGAAATTCCCGACCGGCGGTAATTTTGACTAGCTATTTTAGCTTTCTCGTCGTTGTCTTGTCGCGATATACTTTAAGTATTATCTTCGACTGCAACGCCTAGATAAATCTAAAATATCTTAGCCAAATAAGTCCGCGAGCGAAAGCTGATGTGGTGCGATTCCACAACCGACAGTATAGTCTGGATGGGAGAAGACGAAAGAATAGCTTTGTCTGTTCTGATAGATTTATAGCTAAACTGTAACCGCTTGCTTTGATGGAGTGAGAGGGAACTTTTGGGATATAAAAAGTGAGAATAGATAGAGGAATCCTTTCTAACTTCTTCTGATTTTATAGAAAATTGGAGGAACCTGTTATGACAAACGCACGTCGACTTTCGACCATTGCAATTCTATCAGCCATCTCATTTGTGCTGATGTACTTTGACTTCCCGCTTTTACCAGCGGCATCCTTCCTCAAGATCGAATTTAGTATCTTGCCAGTCCTTGTGGGCTTGGTGGTCATGGATTTGCCTGCTGCTCTAGGAGTTCTCTTGCTTCGCTCACTCTTGAAACTGCTTCTTAACAGCCAGGGAGTGAATACTTACATTGGTTTGCCAATGAATATTGTAGCTTTGGGAGTTTTTGTCATCGTCTTTGCTTTGATTTGGAAAAAGGAACGGACAACCCTTCGTTTCCTACTAGGCTCTCTAGCTGGGACTATTGGTTTAACCGTGGCTATGTTGGTTCTCAACTATGTTTACGCTGTTCCTTTGTACGCGAAGTTTGCCAACTTTGATATTGGAAAAATTATGGGACTTTCCAACTACCTCATGACTATGGTATTACCTTTCAACTTGATTGAGGGTGTAATCTTTGCTGTTTCATTCTGGTTGTTATACGTCCTCTTGAAACCAACCTTAAAACATTATGAGAGATAAACAAACATTTTTAATGAAGGGCAGTTTTGCCCTTTTACTTTTCGTCATATTAGGCTACATGGTCAAGTTTTATCCAGAGCAGCTAGTTGCCTTTGATAGCCCGATTCAAACTTGGCTGCGAGGAGACTTCCCCACAGCTTTGACGACATTTTTCAAACTGGTCACCAGTTTCATTGACCCGCTGGGGATTATTATCTGGGTTTCTGCCCTAGTCCTATTTTTCCTTTATAAAAAATGGAAGATCGAAGCTGCCTTGCTAGCTGGAAATCTGGTCTTACATGGGATTTTGATTAAGCTGATTAAACTCGTTTATCAAAGAAGCCGGCCAAGTATTTTGCATTTGGTCGAAGAGGGAGGCTATTCTTTCCCAAGTGGGCATGCCATGGCGACAGCTATTGTGGTGGGAACTTTGATTATTATCGTCCAGCAACGGATGCAAAATCAACAAATCAAGCGTTTGGTACAGGGCTTGCTCTTGCTCTTTATCTTGACCATTATGGCATCCAGAGTCTATCTGGGCGTGCACTATCCGACGGATGTGATCGGAGGAGCCTTGATGGGCTTTGCCATTCTCAATATCGAATTTCCCTTTTATGACCAGCTGCGCTTTCAATGGCGCTTCACAGGAAAGCAGAAATAAATAGAGATGAGAAAGGTTGGCTTTGCTGGCCTTTTTGTCTTGACAAAGAAAGTCTCTTTCTTTAAGATAGGAGCAAGTAAGATCAGGAGGTGGTATCCGTTTTGAATCCAGAAATCATCAAGTCGGTTTTAGCTCTTGTGGATGAGATTCCTGCTGGGCGCGTGGCGACCTATGGTCAGATTGCTCGTTTGATTGAGCGGCCTAAAAACGCCCGTTTAGTTGGGAAGATTCTCAGCCAGTCGGAGCTTTATGATGGCAAGCATCCTTGCCATCGGGTGGTCAATGCGGAAGGGCGCCTCGCACCAGGCTGGAAAGACCAAGCACACTTGCTCTGGGCGGAGGGAGTAGACTTGAAGTCCAATGGCTGTGTGGACCTCAAGCGTTATCAGTGGGAGGCATGATTTTCTTCTTTCTTAGTGAAGGGGGAAATTTTTGTTTCTAGGCTCCTTTTTGTGGTAGAATGGAAGGTATGAAATCTTACAATTCTTTGAATGATTATTATCGAAAACTTTTTGGAGAAAAGACTTTTAAGGTGCCCATTGATGCGGGCTTTGACTGTCCCAATCGGGATGGTACGGTAGCGCATGGAGGCTGTACTTTCTGTACTGTTTCGGGTTCTGGTGATGCCATCGTGGCGCCTGATGCGCCCATTCGCGAGCAGTTCTATAAGGAAATTGACTTCATGCACCGCAAGTGGCCGGATGTTCGTAAGTATCTGGTTTATTTCCAGAATTTCACCAATACCCATGAGAAGCTTGAAGTGATCCGTGAGCGGTATGAGCAAGCCATTAACGAGCCAGGTGTCGTTGGCCTCAATATCGGAACTCGGCCCGACTGTTTGCCTGATGAGACCATCGCCTACTTAGCTGACCTGTCTGAGCGCATGCATGTGACCGTGGAGCTGGGGCTTCAGACCACTTATGAGGAAACTTCAGACCTTATCAACCGTGCTCATTCTTATGAGCTTTATGTGGAGACGGTCCAGCGCGTTCGTAAGCTGGCTCCCAAGGCGGAGATTGTCTCTCACTTGATCAACGGCCTGCCGGGAGAGACTCATGAGATGATGCTGGAAAATGTCCGCCGCTGTGTGACGGATAATGACATTCAAGGAATCAAGCTCCACTTGCTTCACCTGATGACCAATACCCGTATGCAGCGGGATTATCACGAAGGGCGGCTGCAGCTGCTCAGTCAGGAGGAGTATGTCTCCATTATCTGTGACCAGCTGGAGATTATCCCCAAGCATATTGTCATCCACCGTATCACAGGTGATGCCCCGCGAGATATGTTGATTGGCCCCATGTGGAGCCTCAATAAATGGGAAGTTCTCAATGCCATCGAGGCAGAAATGCGTCGTCGTGGCAGCAAGCAAGGCTGTAAAGCAAAGGAGCAGAAATTCGTATGTTAAGACCTTTACAAATGGCCCATGCCTTTTTGGCTGAAGTCGTGACCAAGGAAGACACCGTAGTGGATGCTACTATGGGCAACGGACATGACACCCTCTTTTTGGCTCAATTGGCCAAACAAGTCTATGCTTTTGACATTCAGGAGCAGGCTGTGGAAAAAACCCGCCAGCGTTTGGCAGAAGCTGGCTTGGACAATGCCCAGCTAATCTTGGCTGGGCATGAGACTCTGGACCAATACACGGACCATTTCAAGGCTGCTATTTTTAATCTTGGCTACCTGCCTTCGGCGGACAAGTCTGTCATTACAAGACCCGATACGACGCTGGAAGCTCTGGAAAAGGTCTGTCAAGGCTTAGCAAAAGGCGGCCGCGCAGCTATCATGATTTACTATGGGCATGAAGGTGGTGAAGTTGAAAAAGATGCGGTGCTAGACTTCGTCAGTCAGCTGCCCCAGCAGGACTTCACTGTCGCCCTCTACAAGACCATCAATCAGATTAACAATCCGCCTTTTTTGGTTATGATTGAGAAATTAAAAAGAAAATAAGAATTTCGAAGTTTTAAAAACTTTCTAAGGAATCATTTGGAGAAAAATGGATAAACAATATTTGCATGAAAAATTGGCTGGCTTACGAAACAAATACGTCGAGTCTGCCAATGAAGAAATGACTGCTGGCCTTTTGGACGAGGCCAAAATGAATAAAAAAATGCTGCGAATCAAGAAAAAATTGGTGAATTTAGAAATGGAGCGCTGCCAAAAGATGATTGAGCACCGCGACCTATCCAAAATCGATCAAAAGATTTCAGCGCAAAAAGAATTGTTTAAAGAGTGCTGCCAGCAAAGATAAAGGAGGTTCAAAGTGGAAATCCTTCTCTACACGATTGTTTTTCTACTCCTGTTGGTTGTATCGAATGTGACCAATCGCTTGCTGCCCCAGCTTCCTTTACCTCTAGTGCAAATTGTGCTGGGAATTTCGCTTGGTTTTCTCCTTCCTCAGGGGAAATTTCATTTAGATACAGAGCTATTTTTGGCCTTGGTAATTGGGCCATTGCTCTTTCGGGAGGCTGAGGAAAGCAATATTACCAGTATTCTCAAGCACTGGCGAATCATTTTGTATTTGATTTTTCCAGTTATCTTTATTTCAACGCTTGGTTTGGGCTATCTGGCCCATCTTCTCTGGGCTGCTTTGCCCTTGGCGGCCTGCATTGCCGTAGGAGCCGCTTTGGGTCCAAACAGACTTGGTTGCCTTTGCTTCCCTATCAGAACGTTTTTCCTTCCCCAAGCGGGTGGAAAATATCCTAAAAGGAGAGGGATTGCTCAACGATGCGTCTGGTCTAGTTGCTTTTCGTGTGGCTCTTTTGGCCTGGACTACAGGAAGTTTTTCCCTAGGAAAAGCTAGTATATCCTTAGTTCTTTCCATTATCGGTGGTTTTGCCGTCGGGATGGCCAGCGCAGCCCTTAATCGCTGGCTGCATAAATTGCTGATGAGTGCCCAAGTATCAGATATTGCTAGTGAGCTCTTGCTGGAGCTGAGCCTACCCTTGGTTACCTTCTTTTTAGCAGAGGAAATTCATGTCTCAGGGATTATTGCAGTAGTCGTTGCAGGTATCTTTAAAGCTAGCCGCTTCAAGCGGATAACGCTTCTGGAAGCCCAGGTGGATTCGGTCACGGAAACCATCTGGAATACAGTGAACTTTATGCTTAATGGCTCTGTCTTTATCATTTTAGGAATAGAGCTGGAGATGATTGCAGAGCCAATCTTAAAGAGCCCGATTTACGATAATCTCTTGCTACTCGTGAGCATTGTCCTTCTGACTTTCCTACTCTTTGCCCTTCGGTTTGTCATGTTGTTCACTTTTTACTTCATTCGAATCAGAAGATTGCACAAGAATGTTGGAAACTACCTGAAGGAAATGCTGCTGCTGACCTTTTCAGGTGTCAAAGGAACCGTCTCCATTGCGACTATTCTTTTGATTCCGAGTCAATTGGAGCAAGATCATCCTTTGTTGCTTTTCTTGGTTGCAGGTGTCACCTTTCTGAGCTTTCTGACAGGTTTACTCACTCTTCCTCATCTGTCTGAGGAAAGAGAAGAGGAAGCCGAGCACCTGATGCACATTGCTATTTTAAATGAAGTGGTGAGTGAGCTGGAAGCAGGCCTCAAGCAAGCTAAGGCTAAGGCACCTCTCTATGCGGCTATTGACAATTACCATGGTCGTATCGAAAACCTAATCCTTGAACAGGAAGACAAGGCCACTCAGCGAGACTTGGCAGCTCTGAAATTATTGATTTTGAGTATCGAAAATGATGGTCTGGAGCAAGCTTTTGAGGAAGGAAAAATCAGCGATCGTAGCTATCATCTTTATCAGCGTTACCTACATAATATTGAGCAGGGCATCAATCGAAACTTAGTTTCTCGTTACATTGCGCGTATTGCGCATGTTGCTCCATGAAATCGTCACCCTTGGTGCTAGATGGCGCTCTTGGAGGCAAGGTGGAGCTAAGCATCTAACTGCTGAGGATATGGAGGATATAGCAGAGCTTTATCTGTCCAATACCGAAGTCATTATCGAAAGTTTGGAACATCTAAAGGGCATCTATAAGCCTTCTCTAATTACTTTTTTGCAGGAATCTCGACTAAGAGAAACGGAGATCATCGGTAGTGGTGCCTTCATCGAGCGTGTTATTGCGCGATTCAAGCCCAATAACATCTCAGAAATGATCTGGGGCTATTATTTGGAGAGAAAAATTATCTTTGAATACGAGAAAAAGAAATTGATCTCAAGTAGCTATGCAAAACGCCTGCGCCAAAATGTCAATAATTTAGAGAATTACTCACTGAAAGAAAGAGCCAATACCCTGCCCTACGACATGGTTAATTACGCTAGAGAGCGCTAGAAGATAAGGCTATCCAGTGAGCTCCACTAAAAATTAAATAGAATTCAAAAAGAGAACGGATAAAGTATTCCGTTCTCTTTTTGCTTTGTTTTAAAAAGTTTATCAAGACGCAGAGTTAAAGTCAGTTAGCTTTGGCTTTCATCGAGCTTAGTTTTTTCTGCTTCAGCCTTTTTTGCTGATTTGATGAGAATTTTTCCATTGCTAGTCATGATAGCTTTGAGATCTTTTTCGCTTGGATTTTCCAGATAGAAGTCAGTAATAGCATCTTCGATATGGTCCTGAATGGTACGGCGCAGTGGGCGAGCGCCCATTTTTGGATCGTAGCCTAGGTCAACTAATTTTTCCTTGACCTTCTCCTTAACATCCAGATGAATGTCGTTAGTTGCTAAGCGCTGGTTGACATCGTCTAGCATAAGGTTGACAATTTGCAGTAGGTTGTCCTTGCTGAGTGGCTTGAATTCGATAATGCCGTCGAAGCGGTTCATGAACTCAGGGCTGAAGAAGTTACCCAGCTCACCCAAGACGGAGTTGGTGCGGCCTTCACGCGCTGCCCCAAAGCCAACACTGGCTTCAGCTTTGCCCGTTCCGGCATTGGATGTCATGATGATAATGGTGTCCTTGAAGCTGACAGTCCGACCTTGACCATCGGTTAGGCGGCCATCATCCAGAACCTGCAGGAACATGTGCATGACGTCAGGATGGGCCTTTTCTACCTCATCCAGTAGAATGAGCGAGTATGGATTGCGGCGGACGCGCTCGGTCAACTGGCCAGCTTCCTCATAGCCGACGTAGCCTGGAGGGGCACCGACCAGCTTGGCCACGCTGTGTTTTTCCATGTATTCACTCATATCAAAGCGAATCATGCTGTCAGCAGAGCCAAAGAGCTCAATGGCTAGTTGCTTAGACAGCTCAGTCTTACCGACACCAGTAGGTCCGACAAAGAGGAAGCTGCCGATTGGGCGATTAGGACTTCCTAGTCCGACCCGATTGCGGCGGATAGCCTTGGCAATCTTATCCACAGCATCGTCTTGACCGATGACATGGGCCTTTAGGTCGCTGGCGAGGTTAACCAGTTGAGACTGTTCTTTTTCCTTCAGGTCACCAACTGGGATATTGGTCTTTTGCTCCACGATATGCTCAATGGTTTTTTCGCTGATAATTGGAATATCGTTATCTAGCACGCTCGTCTTCTGAAGTTCCTTGTATTTGGCAATCTGATCGCGGAAGTAAGCCGCTTTTTCAAAGTCTTCGTCACGAGTCGCCTGAGCCTTGAGGTTTTCGGCCTCAATCAGACGTTGGTCAATGACCTTGGGATCAACAAAGTTGAGGGTCAGATTCATCTTAGAACCAGCCTCATCCAAGAGGTCGATAGCCTTGTCTGGCAGGAAGCGATCTTGGATGTAGCGGTTGGAGAGAAGTGCCGCAGCTTCAATGGCCGCGTCTGTGTACTTGACATGATGGTAGTCTTCGTATTTTTTCTGAATCCCTTTGAGGATGGTAATCGTTTCCTCTACTGTCGGCTCGTCTACTTTGACCGGCTGCATGCGGCGCTCGAGGGCTGCATCTTTCTCAATGATACGGTATTCATTGAGGGTAGTAGCCCCAACCATTTGGAGTTCTCCGCGAGCCAAAGCTGGTTTGAGGATATTTCCGGCATCCATATTGCCATCGCCAGCAGATCCAGCTCCTACGATTTCATGGATTTCATCAATAAAGAGAATGACATCTTGACGGGAGCGAATCTCGTCCATGAGCTTCTGCATCCGCTCTTCAAATTGGCCACGGATACCAGTCCCTTGTACTAGGCTGACAACGTCTAGGCGGATAACTTCCTTGCCTTGGAGTTTGTGAGGTACGTCCCCATCCACAATCTTCTGGGCCAAGCCTTCCACCACAGCTGTTTTTCCGACACCGGGCTCTCCAATAAGGACAGGATTGTTCTTGGTACGACGATTGAGGATTTCGATGACACGAGTAATCTCTTCGTCCCGACCGATGACAGGGTCAATCTCTCCTTTACGGGCGATCTCAGTCACATTGATACCAAACTCTTCTAGGAGACCTTTTGGCTTTTGCGGAGCCTGTTGGCGTGCTCCACCTCCATGATTGGAATTGCCACCATAGCCACCGCCACCGTAGCCTCCTCCAGATTGAGTTGGCGGGATATTTGGATTTGGTTCTTGGGGTTGTTGGAAATTACCAAGACTGTTAAAGAAATCGTCAATAGGGTCAATTCCTTGGTTGTTAGCCTGAGTCAGTCCTCGAAAAAGGCTATTGTTAGGGTCTGTCTTCATGATTTGGTAGCAGTTTTGACAAAGGTCAATCTGCTGCTTGTTTCCGTTTACATTTGTATAGAGATGGATGGTTGATTCATTGATTTTACAATTTTGACAAAGCATATTCTACCTCTTTCTTTGGCCGTAGATCCACCTATTTTTAAATGGTCAAAAATAGTCAAAGTATTATAGTTTCATTATATCAGTATTCTTGCACAATGCAAGAATTTACTACAAAATCCTCCCTGAGACTGATTTTTTGAGAAATTATAGCGCGAAAAAGAGAAAAAAATGGTCTTTTACTGGTATTTCAGTTTCTTTTTATGGTAAAATAGGGGAGAAGCAAGTAAATAGGAGAAATAAAATGGAATCACATTTAGTTAGAATCATCAATCGTTTGGAAGCTATGGCCAAAGATGGTGGAAATTTAAAACGTAATTTTGAACGTGAAGGAGTAGTTGTTGCCGAAGTGGCGTACAGCTACGACGAAGAAAATGGACCAATTTTTACTCTGCGTGATGTGGCAGCGCGTGAGACTTATACTTTCGATAGTATTGACTTGATTGCCATGGAAATTTATGAATTATTATACTAAAAAGCAGGCTTCTGCTTTTTTATTTTGCTCGTCAAGCTCAGTCTTTTAATCTTATAACTTTATATAAGAAAAATGTATAAGTGGGACAGAAGGATTTCTGATATAATGAATAAATATAGTGAAAAAGAAATGAGAAAAGAATGGCAAACATTATTGACGGGAAAGCTTTAGCAGAAAAGCTTCAAGCGAAACTTGCAGAAAAAACAGCAAAGTTAAAATCAGAGACAGGTCAGGAACCTGGTTTAGTGGTGATTTTGGTGGGTGACAATCCAGCCAGTCAGGTTTATGTGAGAAATAAAGAGCGGTCTGCTCTAGCCGCTGGCTTTCGTAGTGAAGTCGTGCGCCTGCCCGAGTCAACGAGTCAGGAAGAATTGCTGGCTTTGATTGCTAAATATAATCAGGATCCAGCTTGGCACGGAATCCTAGTCCAGCTTCCTTTGCCAGCTCATATTGATGACGAAGCGGTTCTATTAGCCATTGATCCAGACAAGGATGTAGATGGCTTTCATCCGACCAATATGGGGCGACTTTGGTCAGGACATCCCTTGATGATCCCTTCTACACCAGCAGGAATCATGGAAATGTTCCGTGAATATAAGGTGGACTTGGAAGGAAAGAATGCGGTGGTGATTGGCCGTAGTAATATTGTCGGTAAACCTATGGCTCAGCTTCTGTTGTCTAAAAATGCGACCGTTACTTTGACGCACTCAAGGACCCATCATTTAGCAAAAATTGCAAAGAAAGCTGATATTTTAGTGGTGGCTATCGGACGAGGACACTTTGTAACCAAGGACTTTGTCAAGGAGGGAGCTGTCGTTATTGACGTCGGCATGAACCGGGATGAAAATGGCAAGTTGATTGGCGATGTTAAATTTGACGAAGTGGCAGAAGTGGCTAGTCTCATTACGCCGGTTCCAAAAGGGGTCGGACCGATGACGATTACCATGCTAATGGAACAAACTTATCAGGCCTTTGTTAGAAGTTTGGAGAAATAATAGAAAAGTAGCATTAGGCCGATCAATTTTCTCTTTCAATTGCTTTTTCGTAATCTTGTCGCTAGAGGTATTAGACAAGAAACTAGAGAGATAGGCTAAAGCGAGGCTGGGTCAAACGTTCCCCCTCGTTTTCTCATAGAGAATCTAGCTTTTTTATAGGTAGCCTGCCTGATTTTTCTAAATTTTGAAAACATAAGAGAAAACTGTGAAAGCGTTTGAAATTAGTTAGAAAATACAGTATAATAAGATTAGAAAAAGAAACTAGAGGAGGCTTCTCATGGCAGTAAAAGATTTTATGACGCGTAAGGTTGTATACATTAGTCCAGACACAACGATTGCGCATGCGGCAGATATTATGCGTGACCAAAAATTGCACCGCTTGCCCGTGATTGAAAATGATAAGCTGGTGGGTCTTGTGACAGAAGGAACAATCGCAGAAGCAAGTCCATCAAAGGCAACGAGCCTATCTATTTATGAAATGAACTATCTTCTGAATAAAACCAAAGTAAAAGATGTGATGATCCACGATGTCGTTACGATTTCCCAGTATGCTAGTCTAGAAGATGCGACTTATTTGATGCTGAAAAATAAAATTGGAATCTTACCAGTTGTTGACAATGAGCAGGTCTATGGAATCATTACGGATCGCGACATTTTCAAGGCTTTTCTAGAAGTGTCTGGTTATGGCGAAAAGGGCGTTCGAATGCGCTTTGTCACAGAAGACGAGGTTGGTGTCCTATCGCATATTATTGCCTTACTTGTCGAAGAAAACCTCAATATTTCAAACACAGTCAATATTCCTCGTAAGGACGGTAAAGTTGTCATTGAGGTACAAATTGACGGAGATATTGACTTGGTTTCCTTGAAGTCCAAGTTTGAAGCACACAATATAAAAGTAGAAGATATTACCCGCACTAGCGCAAAAGTTTTATAAAGTAAGAGCCTCAGTTGAGGCTTTTATTTTCTTGCCAATTGGCTTCCTAAGATGGTATAATCAAGGAACTGCAATCAATGATAGAGGAGAAAAGATGAGTATTTTAGAAGTAAAAAATCTCAGCCACGGTTTTGGAGACCGGGCTATTTTTGAGGATGTATCCTTCCGCCTGCTCAAGGGGGAGCATATCGGTCTAGTCGGCGCCAATGGTGAGGGAAAGTCAACCTTTATGAGCATTGTGACGGGTAAAATGCTGCCGGATGAGGGTAAGGTCGAGTGGTCCAAGTATGTGACGGCTGGCTATCTGGACCAGCATGCTGTATTGGAGCAGGGCCAAACTGTCCGCGATGTGCTGCGGACAGCCTTTGACGAGCTGTTCAAGACTGAGGCCCGCATCAATGAAATCTATATGAGCATGGCTGAGGATGGAGCGGATGTGGATGCCCTCATGGAAGAAGTGGGCGAGCTGCAGGACCGCTTGGAGAGCCGGGATTTCTATACGCTGGATGCCAAGATTGACGAAGTTGCACGAGCACTAGGTGTCATGGACTACGGTATGGAGAGTGATGTGACAGAGCTATCTGGTGGGCAGCGGACTAAGGTTCTCTTGGCTAAATTGCTTTTGGAAAAACCGGATATCCTGCTCTTGGACGAGCCAACCAACTATCTGGATGCGGAACACATTGACTGGCTCAAGCGCTACCTCCAAAACTATGAAAACGCCTTTGTCCTGATCTCCCATGATATTCCTTTCTTGAATGATGTGATCAATATCGTCTACCATGTAGAAAATCAGCAGTTGACCCGCTATTCTGGGGATTATTACCAGTTCTTAGAAGTCTATGAGATGAAAAAATCTCAGCTGGAAGCAGCCTACGAGCGCCAGCAGAAGGAAATTGCAGACCTTAAGGACTTTGTGGCCCGCAACAAAGCCCGTGTGGCGACCCGTAATATGGCCATGTCCCGCCAGAAAAAGCTGGATAAGATGGACATTATTGAGTTGCAAAGTGAGAAACCAAAACCATCCTTTGATTTCAAGTCTGCACGTACACCTGGCCGTTTTATCTTCCAAGCCAAGGACTTGCAGATTGGCTACGACCGTCCACTGACCCAGCCTCTTAATCTGACCTTTGAGCGCAATCAGAAGGTGGCCATCATCGGGGCAAATGGGATTGGGAAAACGACCCTGCTCAAGAGTTTGCTGGGGATTATCCCACCAATTGCTGGGGAAGTCGAGCGCGGAGACTATTTAGAACTGGGCTATTTCGAGCAGGAAGTGGAAGGCGGCAATCGTCAGACACCGCTCGAAGCAGTTTGGAATGCCTTTCCAGCTCTAAATCAAGCAGAAGTCCGAGCGGCTCTGGCTAGATGTGGATTGACTTCCAAGCATATTGAGAGTCAGATTCAGGTTCTTTCAGGTGGCGAGCAGGCCAAGGTTCGACTTTGCCTCCTCATGAACCGAGAAAATAATGTTCTGGTTCTGGACGAGCCAACCAACCACTTGGATGTAGATGCCAAGGAGGAGCTCAAGCGCGCTCTGAAAGAATACAAGGGCAGCATCCTCATGGTTTGCCACGAGCCTGATTTCTATGAGGGCTGGATGGATCAAATCTGGGACTTCAATCAACTAACTTAAAAAGCTATTAAGGCGGTTTTGCTTGCAGAGACGAGGGTATCTTCTCAGTCACTTGCAAGCAGCCGCTTTTAATAGCTTTAGTTTTTAATATCATATAGTTGCAAATGCAACTATATTGTGTTATAATTCTTCTTGTCGGGAGTTTTGAATTTTCTGTAAGATATGATCCAGTTGAAAGAGTTCAGATGAAGTCAGTTGATGCAGACTAGCCTGAATGTATTTATCCTCGTAGCCAATCAGCTTGTCATATACTTTTAGTGCAGGAGTCAGTGGATAGAGCTCCTTGAATTTCTTATTCTCTTGCTTGGTCTTTTTGACAATCAACCCTCTTTCTTCCAGCTTTCTTAGAGACCGGCTTAGAGTAGTCTTGTCAATCTGAACCAGCTCTGCTAGCTGAGATTGATGGATGGCGGGGTGTTCGACAATGCGAGTAAGAATGAGAAAGAGATTATTATCAAGCCCGTATTGGCTAGCTTCTTGGTTCATTCTCATCATGGCTTGACGGGAGATGAATCCCATTTGACGAAATAACTGACGGTAATCCATAAGAACTCCTTTGATAGTTGCATTTACAATGATTATATAATAAAGCAAGGACGGAAACAAGCATGTGGCATAAAAAATATTTGCAAGAGTTGGACACGCTGGAGTTTTACAAGCTTTTAAAACTGCGAATCGATACCTTTGTCGTCGAGCAAGAGCGAATCTATCATGAATTGGATGAGAAGGATCTAACAGCTATGCACCTTTTCCATGTAAATGAGCAAGAGGAAATAGATGCTTATGCCCGCGTGTTTGAGGAAGATGAAAAAGTCGTTTTTGGTCGCCTTGTGACGGCCCCGTCAGCCAGGGGAAAGGGCCTAGGGAATAGATTGGTAGAGGAAATATTGATTCTTTGTGAGAAAAAGTGGCCGAGAAAAATGATTGAGATTGAAGCTCAGGAGCAAGTCGTGGGCCTTTATGAAAAATTCGGTTTTGTGACTCAAGGAGAGCCTTTTATCTTTGAATCGACGCCTCATATCAAAATGATTTACAAAAAATAAAAAAATCCAGTTGAAGAACCGCTTATAATGGCAGTGTCTCAACTGGATTTTGCTTTCTTAAAACATAGAGTATTCATCGGCTAACATGACCGTCTCTCTGCCGTTATTATCCACAACGTAGATCATGCGAGGATAGAATGGGTCAAATTTATAGGTGAAATCAAAGGAGATGAGTGTATCGAGATGGTCCTCAGAGAAGCGAAAAGTCAGTTTCCCTTCGTTATTGATCAATTCGAAGCGAATCAGATTATTCAAAGGGAAAACATCTTTAAGGAAGTTGTCGATAATGTACCAGAAAGTGTCAATCACATCATCTGGAAGGCTAGTGATAGCGCCAAAGCTGGCATAGCGACCACAAGTATTGGTAAAAGCCATGAGACTCACTCCTTTCTGGAAATTTTGCTGTGGAGGACCAGAAATTGGACCTCTAGTGCTTTACTAGCAGCATTGATGGTTCTATCATACAAGAAATAAGTAGGAATTGCAAGAAATTGCTTCCTTGCTAGACAAAGGATTTTTGGAAAAGAAAGCAAGAAAAAAGAGCTTGCGCTCTTTGACAACTTTATCGATTCTTTAGTTCAACATAACGTTTGTACCAAATTTTCACATAAGCATCGGAGAAGGGACCGCGTTCGTTGTTGATCCAGTCAACCAGAATCTTGACGTTTTCCTTGAGAATGAAATCCAAATCATCCGAATAGTTCATTTGCCTTTTATGACGCTCATACTCTTCCACATCAAGCAGCCGTTTTTCTCCGTCTGTGAAGACCTTGACATCTAAATCATAGTCGATATACTTGAGGGCTTCATTGTCCAGATAATAGGGGCTGGCAAGGTTGCAGTAGTATGAAGTGCCATTATCACGAATCATGGCAATGATATTAAACCAATATTTCTTATGAAAATAGACAATGGCGGGCTCTCGTGTTACCCAGCGCCGGCCATCACTTTCTGTTACCAGTGTGTGGTCATTAACGCCAATAATGGCATTTTCTGTTGTCTTTAGTACCATGGTATCTCGCCAAGTGCGGTGAAGATTCCCATCATGCTTATAACTTTGAATTGTAATAAAGTCGCCTTCTTTGGGAAGTTTCATAACCTACCAACTTTCTACAATTTTTAAGTTTATCCTCTTTATTGTAACATATTTTCATAAAAATGCCTAAGTTTTCATAGAAAATCTTAAAGATATTCTCTCAGAGCGCTGGCAATGTCCGAAAAATCATAGCCTTTGCGGGCCAGAGCTTGGGTCAGACGCTGTTTTAAGTCGTATCCCTCGTACTTTTTGAAGTACTTGCGGTATTGCTTGTCTAGTTCTTTATAGAGCAGTTCTTGCTGGTTTTCCTGGTCTTCTTCGATTTCCAAATGCTGATAGGCGGTTTTGGCTTGTCCATAAGAAAATCCTTTGTTTATCAGAGCTTGGAGGATTTTATCTTGCAAAGCTTTACTAGGAAGCTTTCCTTGGTATTTTTTGAGCAACTTTTCGGCAATCTTGTCTGTTAGTTCAGCGAAATCAAACTGGTTCAATTCCTCTTCTATGATAGTGTTAGAAATCCCTTTTTGACTGAGTTTTTGCTTGAGAACAAAAGCGCCTTTGTTACCAGTGAGAAGGTTGGATTGGATATAAGAATTGGCATATTTTCTGTCGTTGATCCAATTATCTTTTTTCAAGGCGTCCAAGACTTGGCTGATGATGTATGGTTGGATGTCGTGCTGTATTAAGTAGTCTTTAACTTCCTTGGCAGTTCTTTGCTTGAAGGAGAGATGGTAGAGGGCTAGATTTTTTCCGTAGGAAAATTGGGCGTAAGTTTGAATCTCTTTTAACTCTTGCTCCGTGATTTCCATCCCTTTAGACAGCATGAAGCGGACAATGGTGTCTTCAGTAATATAGAGCTTTTCACTGTCGTCCAACTCCAAGAGGTAGAGCCGTTTTTTCTTTTCAATTTTTGTGAATTTCATAGGGGATTTGGTAAAGTCCTTTCTTTTAACCAAATGCTTCAAAGGCAGCAATCAAGCGCAGTTTGTCTGTATCAACATCCTTCCGGCCATAGTAGTCAAGAAAGAGCTCTGCGTATTGAGGGTCAGATAAATTATAAGTAAGAGACCAGATGGCCCAGTAAAGGTCAATGTGGCGATCGCTAAGGCCAGCGAGACCAACGTCAATAAAGCAGGAGAAGGTTGCTGCGTCTTTCAGAATGAAATTAGGCAAGCAGGCATCTCCGTGAATCAAGGCGTCCGCCGTCAGTAGATGTCCTTGCTCTCGAATAAGCTGGTAGGCTTCCTCACGACTTGAGATGTGAAATTGAGGCAGCAAGGCTTTTTGATAAAAGCAGCCTTTCCGATAATTTTCCTCTGCTTGCTCTTTATAGTGTTGGAGGCGATGCTGGATTGGGAAATGCTGGGGTTGGAGGCTGTGAAGTCTTTTGAGTGCTGCAGCCATTGTTTGGCAAAGCTCTTCTGGCTGTTGAAGAAAGGCTAGGGCATCCTTGCCCTCGGCTTCTCTAGTCAGCAGGTAGTCATGATCTGCTGATAGGTAGTGAATGACAGGCACACCGAGTTCTTGCTTCTCAAACCATTTGGCAAGTGTGGCTTCTCGGGATAACTTGCCTTTTTGGTCGATTTTCAAATAATAGCCCGTATCAGCATAGAAAACACGGGCGCTTGAATGTGAGGAGCTGTCGTAAAAGTTGGCTCCCTCTAGATAAGTTCGGATTTGCTCAGGGAAATGTGCGAGTGGAAGAGATATTTTTTCTGCTTTCATACTTTTATTGTAACATATTCTCAACGAATCGACTCTAGCGTGGTATAATAGAGGCATGAATGTAAAAGTGAAGCAAAGAATCCCTTTGAAAATTAAGAAAATGGGAATCAATGGGGAAGGAATTGGATTTTATAAGAAAACGCTGGTCTTTGTGCCGGGGGCTTTGAAAGGTGAAGAAGTCTACTGTCAGGTGACCAGAGTTCAGCGTAATTTTATCGAGGCCAAGCTCTTGACCATCAACAAGCGGTCGAAATTTCGAGTTGAAGCGCCGTGTGAGATTTATGAAAACTGCGGAGGCTGTCAAATTATGCACCTCCATTATGACAAGCAGTTGGAGTTTAAGGAGGATTTGCTGCGTCAGGCTCTGAAAAAATTTGCGCCAGCTGGTTACGAAAACTACGAGATTCGTCCGACCATTGGTATGCAGGAGCCGCTCTATTATCGAGCCAAGCTACAGTTTCAGACTCGGAAGTTCAAGGATGAGGTCAAGGCTGGGCTTTATGCCCAGAATTCCCACTATCTGGTCTCGCTGAAAAACTGTCTGGTTCAGGACAAGGTAACGCAGGCTATTGTCAATAAGGTAGCTCGGCTTTTAGGTAAATACAGGCTGCCCATCTACGATGAGCGCAAGACAACTGGAGTGCGTACCGTCATGATTCGCAGGGCCAGAAAAACGGGTCAGGTGCAGATGATTTTTGTAACAGGTCGCAAGCTAGACTTTTCTCCAGTCGTCCGAGACCTGGTGGCTGAATTTCCCGAGCTGGAGACAGTGGCGGTCAATTATCATACGAGCAAGTCCAGTGAGATTTATGGGGATAAGACAGAGATTATCTGGGGCGAGGAAGCCATTCAAGAGGGTGTGCTGGACTATGAGTTTTCCCTGTCACCTCGAGCTTTCTATCAGCTCAATCCTGAGCAGACAGAGGTGCTCTATGGGGAGGCGGTCAAGGCGTTGGATGTGACGAAAGAAGACCATTTGATTGACGCTTATTGCGGGGTTGGGACCATCGGCTTTGCTTTTGCTAAAAGGGTCAAGTCTTTGCGAGGCATGGACATCATCCCTGAGGCCATTGAAGACGCTAAGCGCAATGCGAAACGGATGGGCTTTGACAATACGCTCTACGAGGCTGGAACGGCAGAGGAGATTATTCCTCGCTGGTACGCGGATGGTTATCGGGCGGATGCCTTGATTGTCGATCCGCCGCGAACAGGTCTGGATGATAAGCTGTTGGAGACGATTGTCCGCTATGCACCTGAAAAGATGGTCTATGTTTCCTGCAATGTCTCAACCTTGGCGCGCGATTTGGTCAAGCTATGTCAGGTCTACGATGTCCACTACATCCAGTCGGTTGACATGTTTCCCCATACCGCTCGAACGGAAGCAGTGGTAAAATTGGTCAAAAAAGTCAAGTAGAAGAGTGATTTTTTGGAAAACAAGCCTAAATAAACAGCAAAAGAGGCTGGGACAAAAGTCCTAGCCTCTCAATTGTCTTTGGATTGTCGAGCAAGACGCAGTGGTTGAGTGGGCTCTACTACGCTGATTTCATCAGCTTTTACAGCCCTACTCAACTGTGCGGAGGTGGGACGACGAAATCGAATTCTAACGAATTACCGATTTCTGTCCCACTCTCTTTTGAGTTAGAGGATTATAGCTTGATTTCAGTGTTTTGGAGAACCTTTTGGGCATCGGCAACGATTGTGTCGAGGATTTCTTTACATGGACGAATTTCCTTGACTAAGCCAGCGATTTGGCCACTCATCATAGAGCCATGTACGGTATCTCCTTCGTAAACAGCTTTAGAAAGAGAACCGATGGTGATTTCTTCGAGTTCGTCACGATTGGTGCCTTTGTTTTCTAGTTCGATATAGTGGTCGGTCATTTCATTACGGATACAACGAACTGGTGCACCAGCAATACGACCAGTAACGGCAGTAGCAGTATCATTGGCTGCGACAATGGCATCCTTGTAACCTGCTGAAATTGGGCATTCTTCAGAAGCTAGGAAGATAGTTCCCATCTGAACCCCTTGTGCACCGAGGACAAAAGCGGCAGCGAGACCACGACCATCGGCAACGCCACCTGCAGCGATGACTGGAATATCAACTGAGTCAACAATCTGAGGAATGAGAGCCATAGTATTGGTTTCACCGATGTGGCCACCAGCTTCAGAACCTTCGGCAATCACGGCATCAACTCCGAGCTCTTGCATTTTTTGCGCGTGTTTGACACTGGCGATAACAGGGATAACCTTGATACCTGCCTCTTTCAGATAAGGCATGATGAATTTCGGTGTACCAGCCCCAGTCGTTACGACAGGAACTTTTTCTTCAATGATGACTGTCACAATATCCTTGATATTTTTCATCATGAGCATAACATTGACGGCAAATGGCTTGTTAGTCAATTTACGCAGTTCACGGATTTCTTCGCGCAACTGCTCACCTGTCATTCCTCCTGAAGCAATGATTCCCAGTCCGCCAGCTTCGGAAACAGCTGCCGCCAGTTGGTAGTGGGAAATCTGAGCCATAGCTCCTTGGAAAATAGGGTACTTAATGTTCAACAATTTTGTAATAGACATAGGGCATCTCCTTTATTCTGTATTTAAAATCATTATATCACTATAATAAAGCGTTTTCAATAAAGCCGTAGACTGACAAAAGATAGAAGTTTGTGAAAAAAATCTCAGAAATGGTTGATAGGAATAGCCTTTCCTTGTGAAATTAAATTTATCAGTGTCCTTATAACAATAACTTATAGCCTATTAGAATTTGTTATATTCTCTAAGATCGAATTTGAGCAAGCATGGAAAGGATTTTTATTGGACGCATCTTTTGTGATATAATAATAAAAAATACACGGAGGTAGAGCATATGGATAATGTGATTGATTTGTCTGTTCCAGTGGCAGAAGTGATTGAGAAGCAGCCCGAAGTTTTAGATGTTTTGGTCGAGTTGGGTTTTAAGCCTCTGGCCAATCCTGTCATGCGCAATACAGTCGGGCGCGTGGTTTCGATCAAAAAAGGAGCCAGCATGAATGGCATTGACCTGAATAAAATCAAGCAAACGCTGGAATTAAACGGCTATGAAGTGGTGGGGATTTAGGCATGGCTACTGAACGCATTGAAGTCCTCAAGTCAATCTTGCTGGACCTACATAATGGAGCTTCGGCAGAATCTGTTCAGGAGCTCTTCAATGAGCATTTTGCTGGTGTGTCCGCTATTGAGATCAGCCTGATGGAGCATGAGCTGATGAACTCGGATACGGGAGTGACCTTTGAAGATGTCATGTCTCTCTGCAATGTCCATGCCAATCTCTTTAAAGGTGCCATTCAGGATGTGGAGGTGGCTGATACCGACCATCCAGGCCATCCTGTTCAGATTTTTAAGCAGGAAAATCTAGCACTGCGGGCTGCCCTTATGCGGGTTCGCAGACTCCTATCCACCTATGAAAGCACAGAAGATGAGGAGCTTCTTCCTGAAATCCGCAAGGGACTCCAGCGCCAGCTGGGTTTGGTGGGACAGTTTGATATCCACTATCAGCGTAAGGAAGAGCTCATGTTTCCTATCATGGAGAGCTACGGCCACGATTCGCCGCCCAAGGTCATGTGGGGCGTAGACGATCAGATTCGAGACCTTTTCCAAGAGGCTAAGGCTGCTGCTGAGCAGTTGCCGGATACTTCGATTCAAGAAGTCAAGGACAAGTTTGAGTCTTTTGCAGCTGAGTTTGAAGCTATGATTTTCAAGGAAGAGTCTATTCTTCTCATGATTCTCCTCGAGTCCTTTACTCAGGATGACTGGCTCAAGATTGCTGAGGAGAGTGATGCTTATGGCTATGCCATCATCAAGCCAACGGAGAAATGGATTCCTGCTCGGCACTCATTCTCGGAGGAGGAAGCTGGGGATGCTGCTGATGAAGGAAGCGAAGCGCCAGCCAGTAGAGAACAGACTAGTGATGGCAGATTTCAGCAGGTCATTGATATGCAAGATGGCCAGGTCACCATTTCCTTTAAGCCTAAGGAAAAGAAGGAGCAAGCCTTTAATCGGGACTCCCAGCAGCCTTTTGGCCATGGCTATCTGTCAGTGGCGGAGGCCAATCTGATTTTGGACCATCTGCCCATAGAGATTACTTTTGTCAATAAGGACGATATTTTCCAGTATTATAATGACAGTGTGCCGGCAGACGAGATGATTTTTAAGCGGACGCCGTCCCAGATAGGGCGCAATGTCGAGCTCTGTCACCCGCCCAAGTTTTTGGATAAGGTGCGGAAGATTTTCAAGGCGTTGCGTAAGGGAGAGCGAGACAAGTTTGAGATGTGGTTCAAGTCGGAGTCTCGGGGCAAGTTTGTCCATGTGACCTATGCGGCAGTGCGAGATGAGGCTGGTGAATTTCAGGGGGTGCTGGAGTATGTACAGGACATTCAGCCCTTCCGTGACATTGACAGTGATTTTTACCGAGATTTGGACTAGGTATTTGCAGTTAGAAAGTGAGAAAAATGAGTTACGAACAGGAATTTTTACAGGAGTTTGAAGCTTGGGTCAAGACCCAGGTCATGATTAACGAGATGGCCCTCAAGGAGAGTCAAGCGGTCTATGAGGCGGACCAGGATGAGCGGGCCAAGGAAGCGGCGATTCGCTATGAAAGTCGTCTCGATGCTTACCAGTTCCTTTTAGGGAAATTCGCCAACTATCAGGCGGGCCAAGGATTTCACGATCTGCCAGACGGACTTTTGGGTGAGAGAAATTATTGATTTTTCACTGGAAAGGTGATAGAATAAGTTCATCAGAGGTGTTTTGAGTCAAGCATTTTACAGAAAGTGGCGGCGCTGAGAAGTCCACAAATGTATCAAAGCTGGTTGCTGATGGATGATAAATTGAAATAAAAGTGTCTTTTTGTTTCCTTTTAGGACTAGGCAAGGAGCTGCAGGCTATACTAGCGTATGCCAAAGCGACTTAACGACGTCATAAAAGAGAAAGAAGAAGAGAAAAGTTGCGGGCGCTTGCCCGAAATTGGGTGGTACCGCGGATAAGCACATTCGTCCCTGTCATAACTATGACAGGGACGATTTTTTATAGAAAGCGAGGTAGAAGGATGGAATTTGAAGGAATATTAGCAGTTGGGATAGCCTTAGCTACAGCAGTATCACCTGTTAGTGTGGAATGGTATAAAGAATGGAAGAAATCAAAGAACGAATTAATTGAGTCAAAACTGAAAAGTTCAAATTTAATAAGAAGTTATTCGGACATTATAAATGAATATATAGCATATTTAAATAACAATGAGATAAGTAGTGATGGATTGAATGTTGAATTGAATGAATTTAGGCTAAAATCTGAAAAACTTTATAATGAGATTATTATGACTTTTTCAGTTCCTGAATATTGGAAAACAATTGTCGTAGAGGATTTTGAACAACTGAGTACTAAGTTAGTTGATAGAAAAGCAGATATAGAGGAAATTTTATTAAACTTACTAAGAGCCATGCAAATATTTCTTCGAAATAGTATGGATACAAATGCCAGTAATGATGATAAAGAATATAAAAGAAAACTACACACCTTAAGTAATTGTCTTTTAGTCTTACTGTCTGATTATTATTTAAATAATACTTCAGAAAAGAGCAAATCTGCCATTGTAGGTTTTTTTAAGGAGTATAAGAACGAAGTAGATAAGAAAAAAGAGATTGAAGAAAAGCTGTTAAATATTGAACAGAGTCTACCCAAAGAAAATTCAAATGCAACAGATCATTCAGAAAGTGAGGAGAGATTTAATATTGAGATACAACAGGATGAATCTGTTAGAGAGTATTACAAGCGCATTTTTGAGAAGTTAAATAAACTTTACCCAAATGATCTTGAGGAAAGAATAGAGGGAGTACCAGGAAGATTATCAAAATCCCCGAATGTGACCTGGAGAAATAAAACAGAAGTTAAAGTTGGTAAAAGTGACTACACACTTAATGTGAATTTAAAACGTAATATAGCAGAAGAATTTATTAAAGATTTATTACTTAAAATAGATACAAGGAGAACACACATGTCTAAAGAACTTTCACCTAAATACAATCCAGCCGAGGTTGAGGCTGGCCGTTACCAAAAATGGCTTGATGCGGATGTTTTCAAGCCTTCAGGAGATCAAAAGGCTAAGCCTTATTCGATTGTCATTCCACCACCAAACGTAACTGGGAAACTTCACCTTGGTCACGCTTGGGATACGACTCTTCAGGATATCATCATCCGTCAAAAACGCATGCAAGGCTTTGATACGCTTTGGCTTCCAGGGATGGACCATGCTGGGATTGCTACTCAAGCTAAAGTTGAGGAGCGCTTGCGTGGTGAGGGCATTAGCCGTTATGACCTCGGTCGTGAGAAATTCCTCGATAAGGTCTGGGAATGGAAAGACGAATATGCCACTACCATCAAGGAACAATGGGGCAAGATGGGGCTCTCTGTGGACTACTCTCGTGAGCGTTTCACCCTTGACGAAGGTTTGTCAAAAGCCGTTCGCAAGGTATTTGTCGAGCTTTATAAGAAAGGCTGGATCTACCGTGGTGAGTTTATCATCAACTGGGACCCAGCAGCTCGCACAGCCCTTTCTGATATCGAAGTTATCCACAAGGATGTGGAAGGTGCCTTCTACCACATGAACTACATGCTGGAAGATGGTTCACGCGCCCTTGAAGTGGCGACAACTCGTCCTGAGACTATGTTTGGGGACGTTGCCGTTGCGGTCAATCCAGAAGACCCACGCTACAAGGACTTGATTGGTAAAAATGTCATCCTTCCAATCGCTAATAAACTCATCCCAATCGTTGCCGACGAGCACGCAGACCCTGAGTTTGGGACAGGTGTCGTGAAAATCACACCTGCCCACGATCCAAACGACTTCTTGGTTGGTCAACGTCACAACTTGCCACAGGTTAACGTTATGAACGACGACGGAACTATGAATGACTTGGCCTTTGAATTTGCAGGCATGGACCGCTTTGAAGCTCGTAAGGCGGTCGTTGCTAAGTTGGAAGAAATCGGTGCTCTTGTTAAGATTGAAAAACGTGTCCACAGTGTTGGTCACTCAGAGCGTACAGGTGTTGTGGTTGAGCCACGCTTGTCTACTCAATGGTTCGTCAAGATGGACCAATTGGCCAAGAATGCCATTACCAACCAAGACACAGAAGACAAGGTAGAATTCTACCCTCCTCGTTTCAACGATACCTTCCTTCAATGGATGGAAAATGTCCACGACTGGGTAATCTCTCGTCAGCTCTGGTGGGGTCACCAAATCCCTGCTTGGTACAATGCCAAGGGTGAAATATATGTGGGCGAAGAAGCACCGGAAGGCGATGGTTGGACTCAGGACGAAGACGTCTTGGATACGTGGTTCAGTTCGGCTCTTTGGCCATTCTCTACCATGGGCTGGCCGGATGTGGACTCAGAAGACTTCAAACGTTATTATCCAACATCAACTTTGGTGACTGGTTATGATATTATCCCGTTCTGGGTATCTCGAATGATTTTCCAAGGTTTGGAATTTACTGGCAGGTCGCCATTCAAAAATGCCTTGATTCATGGTCTCATTCGTGATGAGCAAGGACGCAAGATGTCGAAATCTCTTGGTAACGGGATTGATCCAATGGATGTTATTGATAAGTACGGAACAGATAGCCTGCGTTGGTTCCTTTCAAACGGTTCTGCACCAGGGCAAGACGTGCGCTTCTCTTACGAGAAAATGGATGCTTCATGGAATTTCATCAACAAAATCTGGAACATCTCTCGCTACATCCTCATGAACAATGAAGGCTTGACTCTCGAGCAAGCAACTGCCAATGTGGAAAAAGTTGCCAAGAAGGAAGCTGGAAACGTCACAGACCGCTGGATTCTCCACAACCTCAATGAAACGATCGGAAAAGTCACTGAAAACTTTGATAAGTTTGAGTTTGGTGTTGCTGGACACATCCTTTACAACTTCATCTGGGATGAGTTCGCGGACTGGTACGTTGAGTTGACTAAGGAAGTCCTTTATAGCGATAACGAAGAAGAGAAAGTTATCACACGCTCTGTTCTCCTTTATACCTTGGACAAGATCCTTCGTCTCCTTCACCCAATCATGCCATTCGTAACAGAGGAAATCTTTGGACAAATCTCAGAAGACTCGATCGTCACAGCAGAATACCCAACTGTCAACCCAGCCTTTGAAGACCTTGCGGCTCACACTGGTGTAGAGAGTCTCAAAGACTTGATTCGTGCAGTTCGGAATGCGCGTGCTGAAGTAAACGTAGCGCCAAGCAAGCCTATCACCATCCTTGTTAAGACAAGCGATAGCGACTTGGAAGCCTTCTTTAACAGCAATGTCAACTACATCAAACGCTTCACAAATCCTGAACACTTGGAAATCGCATCAACCATCCCTGCACCTGAACTCGCTATGTCAAGCGTCATCACAGGAGCAGAAATCTACCTGCCACTCGCAGACCTCCTCAATGTCGAAGAAGAACTGGCTCGTCTCGACAAGGAACTGGCTAAATGGCAAAAAGAACTGGATATGGTCGGTAAAAAGCTCTCTAACGAACGCTTCGTAGCCAATGCCAAACCAGAAGTCGTCCAAAAAGAACGCGACAAACAAGCCGACTACCAAGCCAAGTACGATGCGACCGTCGCACGTATTGATGAGATGAAGAAACTCGTAAAATAAACATAGAAACACGGTGTAATGCCGTGTTTTTTGGTATAATAGACATAATAATTATGAACAGAGAATATAAAGTGATGGGTCAACAAAACTTTTTAAAGAAAAATGGTATTTACTACACTAGTAAATCATTAGCGAAAACTATGATTGATTGTTTAAATATTGATTATACAAAAGAGTTCACAATAATTGAACCTGCTGTTGGAGAGGGACATATTTTTTATTTAATTGTTGAAGAGTTTCTAAAAAAGAATCAAAATAAATGTCAAGAAAAAATAAAAAAGAAATTGGAAAATAACTTTTCTGCATTTGATATTAGAGAAGACGCTATTAAACTATGTATTTCGAGACTTGATAAATTGGTTAGTAAATATTACAATGATCTATCAGTAAATTGGAATGTTTATATTTTTGATGCATTAGATTACTATCAAAAATTTGATAAACAAAAAAAATACGATTATGTTATTAGTAATCCTCCATATATTTCAAGAAAAAATATGGGCAAATATATGGTTGATAAACTAAAAAAACATAGTGAATTCTGTAATCGATTTAACTTTGACATCTATTATTATTTCTTTGAGTTAGGACTATCTCTTTGGAATAAAAAAGGAAAAATAAGTTACATTACTCCAAACAATTATTTGAGAGCTAGAGGTGCTGAAACACTACTTCAAACATTAATCTCTAATAAATACATTGAAAAAATAATTGATTATGGTGATTTATTGAATTTTGAAGATGCAACAACATATACAGCAATCACGGTTATTTCTAATGAAAATGCTAATTTAGAGATTGTAAGTTCAAACAATACTAAATTAAAGAGTTTTTCATATGATGAACTGCATAACAAAGAAATTTATTATCTATATGATGAAGAATTTATGTATGAAGGAGGAGACTCCGTCTTACTGGGAGAAATAGCAGATATAAAAAATGGTTTAGCCACCTTACAAGATAGTGTATTTCTTATTGCTGAAGAAGATATCATTGATGAATTGGAAGATTATTATGTTATAGAAAAAAAATCTAGACATTATCTTATTGAGAAAGCTATTTTAAAAAAGGGAGTGCGAGTTTCTAATCTTAATAAAAATTATTATACAATCTTTCCCTATGATGATAGAAATCAGAAAATAATTACAATTAGTGAACGTTATCCATATACTTATGACTATTTAAGAAATGAGTTAAATGATTCTTTTCAAGAAAAGTATGGTATTTATTTTGGTCGGACTCAGGGAATGTTGAATTACAATTCTCAAAAAATTATAATACCGAAGGTTGCTAATTTAGAAGATGTTCCATTTAAACAAATTGATTTTGGTTTTGTATTGGCTGGTATTTCAATTGTATTTTTAAGGGATCTGAGTCAGTCATCTTATAATAGAATTCTAAAATATTTAAATTCAAAACTTGTAGTAGAGTATTTAAAAAGAATATCTAAGAATTATTCATCAGGATATAAAAATATAAGCACTAACGATCTAAAAAAAATTAGAATCCCAATTAAATTATTTGATGAGGAGTAAAAAATGGGTGATAAACTTAACTATATCGTTGAAGATAATATTATTGCAGAGGTTTTAGGTAGAAATAATTTCTCAACAAAAGAATCTGCTATTTTAGAATTAATAAAAAATGCTTATGATGCCGGGGCTAGTAAGTTAAACTTAATTTTCAAAAAATCTGAGAATACTGGGCGCTTAATGCTTGAAATAATAGATGATGGTTCTGGAATGAATGAAAATGATATTAGGCAAGCTTGGATGCACGTTGGTAAGAGCACCAGAGATTATAAAGATTCTGATACGGGACGGATTTTTGCTGGATCAAAAGGCATTGGAAGATTTGCTTTAGCTAGATTAGGTGAATCAATTGATATGTTTACTAAAAAAGAATCTGAGATTGGCTATCACTGGCAGACCAATTGGAATAGTTCAGAGATTGATATTGATTATAATATAGCTAGCCAAGGAACTAGAATTCAAATCAATGAATTAAGAGATAAATGGTCAACAAAAAGTATTAAACCATTAAAAAACTATATAAGTAAGACTTATAGAGATGGTAAAATGAAAATTTCTATAATGTTTTTAGTAGAAAATGGAGAAAGTTTAGAGGAGGAGGCTGAGTTAATTTGGACAAATCCCAAAATTGGGGAAAATTATCTTGAATCTATTGCAATCAATTATAATTCTAAGAATAAGATACTTTCTGGTCAAGTACTTTCAGATGAATTTAATGATTCTGTTTTGAAAATGACAAGCAAGAATATAAAAGAGTATTTGTTTAAACAAAATATGATTGACGAGTTAAATAAAGAAATCTCCGAATTAATAATTGAAGAAGAAGATATTAAAAAAGAAGATATAACAGAGCAAATGATTGCAGATTTATTAGAGGGAGTAGGTTCTTTTGAAGGTCAATTATATTTTAGTTTAAATAATGTTACTCAGGTAGATAAAGAAAAATATGAATATAAATACAAATCATTATCAAATAGATTTAACATGGGGGTAATTTTATATAGAAATGCTTTTAGTATAGATTCTTTTGAAGGTAGAACAGACTGGTTAGAGCTTGGGAAACGTTCTGCTTCCTCACCAGCAGCTGCTTCACATCCAACAGGTTCTTGGAGAGTTCGTCGAAATCAATTATCAGGTTACATTATAATTGATAAAGAAGAAAATTCTCATATTGAAGATATTTCAAATAGGCAGGGTATTGTTCAAAATATTCATTTTATTATTTTAAAGAAAATCATTGATAGTGCTTTAAAGGAATTTGAAAGTTATAGACAATCTATAATTAGAGATATTAGAAAAATAAAAGATAAAGAAAATCGAACATCAGTTATAAAAGAAGTTAATATTGAAAATAAAATTGATAGTTTTATTGAACAAAGTAAATCCATAGAAGAATTAACTATTCAAGATTTAGTTGAAGTTAAAAATAAACTTTCAGAGTATAAAAATAAAGTTAACGATATCACATCTGAAAAAAATGAAGTGGAAGAAAATTATCGATATGAAGCACAGTTGTTAAATGTTCTCGCTACTTTACAATTAAAAATAAGTTCGTTGAGCCATGAATTACACAATAATAGGAATACAATTGCTGCAAATCCTGAAAAAATTGAAGAAGCTTTAAAAAGAAAATATGATTGGGAGGAACTTAAGTCTGAAAAGCCAAGTAGTCGGAACATTCCATTATTATTAAAAAATCTTGAAAAAGATTTAGAAAAAGTTTTAGATCTCTCTGATACCATTATTGATGAAAATAAAAAAGAAAGATTTGAACCACGAGAATATAGTTTAGAGGTTCTTGTGGAGGAGATAGTTGAAAAATGGAAAACTCAATATAATTGGGTTAACTTTAAAACTAATTGTACAGGCGAAGACATCATAATGATATCTTACGATTATTTAATGATTATACTCGATAACTTAATTCTTAATAGTGTGCAGGTGAATGAATATAGAAAAGAACTAGAAATATCGGTTGATTTCGATTACAATGAAGGAAAATTACTACTTGAATATTCTGATAATGGCAAAGGGCTTGATAAAAAATATAAAAATAATCCATTGAAAATATTAAATGTTCATGAAGGCACTAGAGAAGATGGGCATGGTTTAGGGATGTGGATGGTGAATAACACAGTCTATAAACTTAATGGTAATATTAATATTGATGCCGAAACAAAAGGATTTAATTTAAAAGCAGAAATGAACATATAAAAATTATTAGTGAGGGTATGATATGACACAGCAGATTAAAATAATATATGTGGATGATAAGCTAGATCCATTATTAGTTGATTATCTATATGATTTTAGAAAAGATGGTATAATAATCGTTTATGATGAAATAAAATTTGATAGTAGTAGTAGAGATTATGAATCATTATTAACTGATAGTAGAGTTTTAGAATCTGATATTATTGTTATTGATTCTAAGTTGTTTGAAAATGAATATGCAGAATCTGGTTCAAAATTTACTGGTCAAGAATTTAAATTAGTTTTAAGAATTTTAAATCCTTTTATAAAAGTAATTGTAATAACTCAAAATAGGGATTTAGTAGATTATGGAGTTTTAAACAAATTTGCTACTTCTAAAGGTAATGCTTCTCAAGATAATGCTAATGATTTTTATAATAGATACTTACAACCTACAATAGAAGAAGCAATAAAAGAAATATTAGAGATGAGAAGAATTGGGAAGGAGTTAGAATTAAACAAAGGTGCTTATGAAGGGTCGTTGATTGTTGAAAATACACAAAATTTACTTAATAAAATAACATCGTATAGAGAATTGACAGACGAAAAAATCGATGAGCTAATAGATATTATAAAGAAGGAAGTATTGGAGAATAGAGATGAGTGATTATCGATTTGTGGGAGAAGAAGAAGCTGACGTTGCAAAAATTATTCAAGAAAAAAATCTATTAGCAGATAAAATCGATAAACGAACAAACAAAGATGACAATCTGGGGAAACATTATGATAAAATCAAAAATAAATGTTCTAATTATTATGAGACTTTTCAAGAAATTTATCATCAAAAATGTGGCTACTGCGGTGTTTCAGTCGCTATAAATTCAGCACCTCAATATGAGTTAGATCATTTTATTAATGTTAGTAATGTTAGTAATGAATTAAAAAAAACATCTCCAAATGGAAAATCTGTAGATCATATCGAAAATCTTATATTTGCTTGTCGAAATTGCAATCAAGCAAAAAAAGAATTTGATACAAGTAAGATTATTGATATAGTACACCCTGATGGGGAAAATATAAAAAAAGTCTTTGAACGAGATCAATATTATAAAATAGTTATCTCTCAAGAATATTTAAATAATGAGAAGGTTAAATTATTCTATAGTAAAATGAAATTCGACTACGCATATAGGAAATTAGATTATCTATTGTTGAACCTTTACTTTTCTAAAAATAACAAAACAGATAGAATTTATAATAGATTATTAGAACTTAGAAATAGTTTCCCAAGCTTGAATAAATTAAAATAATATTTTAGAAAACAGCTTGCTACCTAACAAATTCTGTAAGTTCGAACCGACCAACGAGTTCAGAGTGCGTATACAATTGAATCTGATTTCATAGCTTCTAACTTATTCTATATAAATTTTTAACTTTATAGTTTACAGGCTCTAGGATTTTTATAACGGCTAAAACCATTGTAGAAATTCTGGAGCCTATTTTTTCCCCTCCCCAGCCTACACTTGTGGTATAATGTTGTCAGTAAAAGAGAAAGTAGGAGCGTGTATGAAAACTCCATTTATCAGTCGTGAGCGCTTAGCGGAGCTGACAGCGCAGTTTCCAACGCCTTTTTATCTGTATGATGAGAGGGGGATTCGGGAAAGAGCGCGTGCCTTGCATGAGGCTTTTGCTTGGAATGCTGGTTTTAAGGAATATTTTGCCGTCAAGGCGACACCAAATCCTACTATTTTAAAAATCCTCAAGGAAGAAGGCTGTGGGGTGGACTGTGCTAGCTATGTGGAGCTGCTCATGAGCCAAAAGCTGGGCTTTGCTGGGGCTGATATCATGTTTTCGTCTAATAATACGCCAGCCGAGGAGTTTCGTCTGGCGCGGGAGCTGGGAGCGACCATCAATCTAGATGCCTATGAGGACGTGGCTTTCTTGAAGGAAGTGGCTGGGATTCCCAAGGTGATTTCTTGCCGCTACAATCCCGGTGGTGTCTTTGAGCTGGGCACCAGCATCATGGATCATCCAGAGGAAGCCAAGTTTGGTATGACCAAGGCGCAGCTGATCCAGGCTTTCAAAGACCTCAAGGAGCTGGGCGCAGAGAAATTCGGCATTCATGCCCTCTTAGCCTCCAATACTGTAAGCAATGACTACTATCCAGCACTGGCTCGGCAGCTGTTTGAGTTGGCAGTAGAGGTCGTGGAAGCGACGGGGGTTGAGTTGGACTTTATCAATCTGTCTGGCGGTGTCGGGGTCAACTATCAGCCTGAAGGCGAGGAAAATGACATTGCGGTCATCGGTCAAGGAGTTCGTCAGGCCTATGAGGAAATCCTGACACCAGCTGGTCTGGGGCAGGTCAAGATTTTTACGGAGCTAGGACGTTTTATGCTGGCGCCTTTCGGTCTTTTGGTGACCAAGGTGACTCACAAAAAGCAGACCTATCGGACCTATCTGGGAGTGGATGCTTCTGCGGTTAATCTCCTGCGTCCTGCTATGTATGGAGCTTATCACCATATTACCAATATGGATCGGCCGGAAGGGCCGACGGAGATTGTCGATGTGGTCGGCAGCCTCTGTGAAAACAACGATAAATTTGCCATCCAGCGGGAGCTGCCTGTCAGTCAGATTGGCGATACACTGGTCATTCACGATACTGGTGCCCACGGCTTCTCCATGGGCTATCAATACAATGCCAAGTTGCGCTCTAGCGAGATTCTCCTAGAGGAAAATGGTCAGGCTCGTATGATTCGTCGGGCAGAGAGGCCAGAGGATTATTTCGCCACTCTCTATGGCTTTGATTTTGAAAAATAGAGATAATTTGGTATAATAAAGAGTAATGTAAAAAATGAAACAGGAGTTCGGATTATTATGAATACATTGTTAGCAATTTTATTGATTATGCTGGCTTTCTTTGGTGGGATTTTGCTGGGTATGTACTTGCTTCGCCGTCAAGTCGAAAAAGAATTTGCGGAAAATCCACGTCTCAATGTAGAAGCAGTGCGGATGTTGCTCAGTGCCAATGGTCAAAAACCAAGTGAGGCACGCGTTCAACAAGTTTACCGTCAAATCATCAATCAACAAAAAGCAGCAGTTGCTAAAAATAAAAACAAAAAATAAGCTTCTCTTAGCTGCCTTTTGGTGGCAGACGGAGATTTCTATATAAAAAATGGGGATTTGGGCTAGGCTTCCAATCCCTTGTTTTAGAAAGAAGACTGTATGGATAACCGACCGATTGGATTTTTAGACTCTGGGGTGGGCGGTCTGACTGTTGTCCGTGAATTGATGCGGCAACTCCCCCACGAGGAAGTGGTTTATATAGGTGATTCGGCTCGGGCTCCATATGGTCCTAGGCCGGCGGAGCAGATTCGAGACTATACTTGGCAGTTGGTTAACTTTCTCTTGACCAAGGATGTCAAGATGATTGTTATTGCCTGCAATACTGCCACAGCTGTTGTTTGGGAGGAAGTCAAGGCTAAGTTAGACATTCCTGTCCTCGGTGTGATTTTGCCCGGAGCTAGCGCTGCCATCAAGTCTACGACTGGTGGCAAGATTGGGGTCATCGGGACTCCTATGACGGTTCAGTCCGATATTTATCGAAAAAAGATTGAGGCTCTCTCTCCTGAGATGGAGGTGCAGAGCTTGGCTTGTCCCAAGTTTGTCCCGCTGGTGGAGTCCAATGAGCTCCAGTCCAGCCTGACCAAAAAGGTGGTCTATGAGACTCTCCATCCTCTGGCGGGCAAGGTGGACACACTTGTTTTGGGCTGTACCCACTATCCTTTGCTGCGGCCGATTATTCAAAATATGATGGGGCCGAGCGTCAAGCTGATTGACAGCGGGGCTGAGTGTGTACGGGATATTTCTGTCCTGCTCAATTATTTTGAAATCAATCGTAGCCGTGAGAAACACGAACTGAATCATCGTTTTTATACTACAGCCAATGCTAAGAGATTTGCGGAAATCGCAGAAAACTGGCTGAATCTGAAAGTCAATGTGGAGCATGTGACCTTATGACAAAGAACATTTATGAATACAAAGATGCCTCTGACTGGTATGTAGCTGAATGGGGACAAAGTGCCTCTTACAGTGAGTTTGAGCAGGTACCAGCTGAAGCTTCTGAGATTTTAGACCGCCTAGAGAGTATTTTAGCGGAAGAAGAGCTAGGCCTGCCCTTAAATATCACGGTCATTCGCTATGGCTCAGCCTTTCGCTTTTTGACCTTCTTGCTGGATATTTTAAATCAGGAAACGGATCGGAAGTTGGAATTGTTGCAGCGACAGGGAGCCCTTCTTTTGGTTGAAGGGGGGAAACTCCTCTATGTCCATCTGCCGCAGACTGGTGTAGATTTACAAGCCTTTCTGGGAGCAAAAGATGTCAAGGATACCCTCTTGATTGCGACGCGCAATGAGGGCAAGACAGCAGAGTTCCGTAAGCTTTTCGGGAAGTTGGGCTACGAGGTAGAAAATCTGAATGACTATCCTGATTTGCCAGAAGTGGCTGAAACAGGCATGACTTTCGAAGAAAATGCCCGCCTCAAGGCGGAAACGATTAGCAAGTTGACTGGCAAAATGGTTTTGGCAGATGATTCAGGCTTGCAAGTGGATGTCTTAGGTGGCTTACCAGGCGTCTGGTCCGCTCGCTTTGCTGGAGTTGGTGCGACGGATGATGAAAACAATATCAAACTCCTGCATGAACTGGCCATGGTCTTTGATATTAAAGACCGCTCTGCTCATTTCCACACGACTCTGGTGGTCGCAAGTCCAGATAAGGAATCCTTAGTAGTTGAAGCGGACTGGCCTGGCTACATTGCCCATGAGCCAAAAGGTGAAAATGGCTTTGGTTATGATCCCTTGTTCTTGGTTGGAGAGACAGGAAAAACATCAGCTGAGCTGACAATCGAAGAGAAAAATGCCCAGTCCCATCGTGCACAAGCAGTGCAAAAATTAATGGAGGTATTTCCAGCATGGCAAAGCAAACAATCATCGTAATGAGCGATTCCCATGGGGACCGTGCCATTGTCGAAGAAATGAAACATCATTATCTAGGAAAAGTCGATGCTATTTTCCATGATGGAGACTCAGAATTACCTTTTGAGGATGAAGTCTGGAAAGGGATTCATGTCGTAGCGGGCAATATGGACTTTTATCCTGGTTATCCAGAACGGCTGGTGACAGATTTGGATGGGACCATTATTGCCCAGACCCACGGGCACCTTTTCAATATCAACTTTAGCTTCCAAAAGTTGGATCTCTGGGCTCAGGAAGTGGGGGCAGATATTTGTCTCTATGGCCATTTGCATGTTTCAGATGCTTGGATGCAAGGCAAGACTCTCTTCCTCAATCCGGGATCCATTAGCCAACCTCGTGGCTCAATCAACGAACGTCTCTATGCTAAGGTAGAGATTGATGATGACCGTTTTAAAATTGATTTCTATACGCGAAATCATGAACTCTATCCAAGCTTGTCCAAGGAGTTTGCCCGATGATTGCTAAGGAATTTGAAGATTATCTGTTGCAGCATGAAGACACTTTCTTGACGCCGGGAGAGAATCTGGCAGTCATGATTGACACGCACAATGTGGATCATGCCATTCTCTTGCTTAGCCAGATGACCTATTCGCGCATTCCAGTGGTGACTGCGGAGAAAAAGTTCGTTGGCACCATTTCTCTTACGGACATCATGGCCTATCGGATGAAGCATGAGCTGGCAGAGGAAGAGTTTATGTCGATGGACATTGTCCACATGACACGAAAGGATGGTCTGACTGTCGAGCCAGATTACAAGATTGCGGACGTTTTGCACAAGCTGGTGGATGAGTCTTTCCTGCCTGTTGTGGACAAAGAACAACATTTTTATGGCATCATTACTAGAAAGTCGATTTTAAAAGCTGTTAACTCGTTGATGCATACCTTCACGAGTCAGTATGAGATTTCCAAAAAATGAAAGAACAAATCACCCCTTTTTTAGAACAAAAAAATATCTCAGAAAATTCAAAATTAGCCTATTCCTACGATCTGGAGCAATTTGTCAATGAAATCCACAGCAAGGTGACGGAGACTAACTTGCGGATTTATCAAGCCTCTATCAAGGATTTCAAGGCGGCTGTCCAGAAGCGCAAGCTCTCAGCGGTCAATCAATTTCTCTATTATCTTTATGAGAACAAGATGATTGGGGAATTTCACCGCTTGACCCTGCCCAAAGTTGCTATTTCCAAGGAACTGGGAAGCGAGCTGATGGACTTGTCAGCCTTTTGGGAAGCTTCTACGGTACCACAAGGCCGGCTGATAGCGCTCTTGATTTTGGAAATGGGTCTCTTGCCAAGTGAAATCCTGCAGGTCAAGGTTGAAGATGTCAATCTTGATTTTCAGGTTTTACGGATTGAGAAGGCTGGGCAGAAGCGGATTATTAAAATTCCTGAAAGTCTGACGAGCGAATTGGGCGATTATTTGACAGGGACTTATTTATTTGAAAAGAATGGCAAGTCCTATTCACGCCAGTGGGGTTTTCGTCAGCTAGAAGCTTTCTTGATCGAGCAGGGTCAGGCCAGTTTATCAGCCCAAAGCCTGCGGGAGCAATTTATCCTGCGTCAGCGGGAAAAAGGTGTCGGCATCTATGACATTGCTCGTGATCTGGGCTTGAAGACAGTGATTACATTAGAAAAATATAGATAAGAATGGATATCAAGTTAAAAGATTTTGAGGGGCCGCTGGACTTGTTGCTCCACCTCGTATCCAAGTATCAGGTCGATATTTACGATGTGCCCATTACCGAGGTCATCGAGCAATATCTGGCTTATGTGTCTACTCTGCAGGCCATGCGGCTGGAAGTGACGGGAGAATACATGGTCATGGCCAGCCAGCTCATGCTGATCAAGAGTCGCAAGCTCTTGCCCAAGGTGGTAGATCAGGTGGATCTGGAAGATGATCTGGAGCAGGATTTGCTGAGTCAGATTGAGGAATATCGGAAGTTCAAGCTGCTAGGCCAGAAAATGTCCCTCCAGCATGAGGACCGAGCTCTTTACTACTCCAAGCCCAAGCTGGAACTGGTTTATGAAGACGCTGAGCTCCTGCACGACAAGACAACTGTTGATCTCTTTTTAGCTTTTTCCAAGGTGATGACCAAGAAGCAGGAGGAGTTTTCCAAGAGTCATACGACCATTGTGCGAGATGAGTACAAGATCGAGGACATGATGGAAGTAGTGCGCCAACGCTGTCAGGCTCACAAACGCCTTGCCCTGCATGATATTTTCGCAGAAACCAAAGATATGAATGAAGTGATTACGCTCTTTTTGGCAACTTTGGAGTTGGTCAAGGTGCAGGAGGTGCAGGTCATTCAGGAGGAAAACTTTGGAAATATTTATTTAGTAGGAAGAAAGAATGAGTAAATTAGCAGAGATTGAAGCCCTGCTTTTTGTGGCGGGGGAAGACGGTCTGAAAGTCCATCAGCTATCAGAAATCCTTTCCTTGCCGCCGACTGGTGTTATCCAGAGTTTGGAAAAATTGGCGGAGAACTATCAAGCAAATCCTGACTCCAGCTTGACCTTGCTGGAAACTTCAAAGACCTATAAGTTGGTCACCAAGCCTGAATTTGCTGAGATTTTACGGGAGTATTCGCGAGCGCCAATCAATCAGAGCTTATCCCGAGCTGCACTGGAAACCTTGTCGATCATTGCTTACAAGCAACCCATAACAAGGGTGGAGATCGATGATATTCGTGGGGTCAATTCCAGCGGGGCGATTTCGAAGTTACTAGCCTTTGAGCTGATTCGGGAAGATGGCAAGAAGGAAGTCATTGGCCGTCCTAATCTCTATGTGACGACGGATTATTTCTTGGACTACATGGGCATCAACCATTTGGACGAATTGCCGATTGTGGACGAAGCGGAGCTCATTGCTGAGGAAAGTCAGCTTTTCGGAGAGTGACAAGTTCATTCTATAAGGGACGTTTTCTGAACGATTCCAAGCCTTGAGGGAGGCACTGCTTCCCCTATTTGCCATTTTTCCAGCTGTTAAAGTTGTGAAAATGGTCTTTGTATCTTGTGAAAGGACAATATCGATGAGAATCAATAAATACATTGCCCATGCGGGAATTGCCAGCCGGAGAAAGGCTGAGGAGCTGATCAAGCAGGGACTAGTGACCGTGAATGGTCAGGTGGTGCGTGAGCTAGCGACTACCATCAAGTCGGGCGACCGAGTAGAAGTGGAAGGCCAGCCTATCTACAATGAAGAAAAGGTCTACTACCTGCTCAATAAACCGCGCGGGGTGATTTCCAGCGTGACCGATGACAAGGGGCGCAAAACAGTCGTTGATTTGCTGCCGCAGGTTAAGGAGCGGATTTATCCCGTTGGCCGACTAGACTGGGATACTTCTGGTGCCTTGATTTTGACCAATGACGGTGACTTCACAGATGAAATGATTCACCCGCGAAATGAAATTGACAAGGTCTATGTGGCGCGTGTCAAGGGTGTGGCCAATAAGGAAGTTCTGCGTCCGCTGACCCGCGGTCTGGTCATTGAGGGCAAGAAAACCAAGCCAGCTGTCTATGAGATTCTCAAGGTCGATCCCGTGAAGAATCGCTCGGTTGTTCAGTTGACCATCCACGAAGGGCGCAATCATCAGGTCAAGAAGATGTTTGAAGCAGTGGGGCTGCCAGTGGACAAGCTTTCACGAACTCAGTTTGGACATCTGGATTTAACTGGTCTCAAGCCGGGTGAGGCACGGCGATTGAGTAAAAAGGAAGTCAGCCAGTTGCATAACTTGGCTGTGACTAAGACTAAGAAAAAATGATTAAGAAAATATTGATAGCGCCGGTTCGATTTTACCAGCGCTTTATTTCCCCTGCCTTTCCGCCTTCCTGCCGTTTTCGGCCGACCTGTTCCAATTACATGATTGAAGCCATTGAAAAACACGGAGCTAAGGGAGTGCTGATGGGCTTGGCCAGAATTGGTCGCTGCCATCCCTGGTCCGAGGAAGGGGACGATCCAGTGCCAGACCATTTTAGTCTTCGGCGGAATGACTCTAAAACAGACTTCGAACGGAAATAGCCTTGTTTCCGTTTTTTGCTAGAGAATAAAGTCCATCCTTAGCAATTACTATCAGCTTTTCAATATTTTTGTTATAATGTTTTTTATGAGAGTTGTTTCAGGGAAGTACGGGGGCAGACCCCTCAAGACATTAGATGGCAAGACAACGCGACCTACGACAGATAAGGTCAAGGGTGCGATTTTTAATATGATTGGGCCATATTTTGATGGTGGCCGGGTGCTGGATCTGTATGCAGGCAGCGGCAGTCTGGGGATTGAGGCGGTATCTCGTGGCATGAATTCCGCTGTTTTGGTTGAAAAAGATCGGCGGGCGCAAGCTATCGTGGCAGAAAATATTGTTATGACCAAGGAAGCAGCGCGCTTTGAGCTGCTCAAGATGGAGTCGAGTCGAGCGCTGGAGCAGTTGACCGGCCAGTTTGATCTGGTTCTGCTGGATCCGCCCTATGCCAAGGAGCAGATTATTGCGGATATTGAAAAAATGGTGGAGCGCAAGCTCTTGAGCGAGGATATTATGGTTGTTTGTGAGACGGACAAGTCGGTTGATTTGCCAGAAGAAATCGCAGACTTAGGTATCTGGAAGCAAAAAATATATGGAATTTCAAAGGTGACGGTCTATGTCAGATAAAATTGGACTCTTTACAGGGTCATTTGATCCCATTACCAATGGACATGTGGATTTGATTGAGCGTGCCAGTCGGATGTTTGATCGCCTGTATGTGGGCATTTTCTACAATCCTCACAAAGAAGGATTTTTTAGCATCCATGCGAAAAAAAGAATGGTTCTAGCGGCTTTGGCGCATTTGGAAAATGTGGAAGTCATCACTTCCCATGATGAATTGGCGGTCGATGTGGCAAAAAGACTAGATGTGACTACTCTTGTCCGCGGCCTACGCAACGGTCAGGACTTGGACTATGAAGCTAGCCTACATTTTTTCAATAAGGACTTAGCACCTGACTTGGAGACCGTTTTTTTGCTGAGTCAGCCGGCCTACCGATACATCAGTTCTTCAGCGATGCGGGAATTGATTGCTTTTCAGCAGAATCTTTCTGCCTATGTACCAGCAAGTGTGATTGAGGAATTGGAGAAAAAAGATGAATAATGACATGACAAATCCGAAAACGATGACGAAGGAAGATAAACGTGGTTTAAAAGTAGTTGGTTGTGCTGGACTAGCCTCTATTATTGTGGTCGTGCTCTTCCTTTTCTCTTTCATTGTTCCCCTGCCTTACTACATTGAGGTGCCTGGAGGCGCAGAAGACATTCGGAAGGTTCTGACTGTGGATGGAAAAGAAGATCAGGCACCGGGTTCCTACAATTTTGTAACGGTTGGGATCCAGCATGCGACCTTTGCTCATCTGGTCTACGCTTGGCTGACGCCTTTTACGGATATTTATTCAGCTCAGGATATGACAGGTGGCTCAAGTGATGCTGAGTATATGCGCATTAACCAATTTTATATGGAAACGTCGCAAAATATGGCCAAATACCAAGGTCTCAAAGCTGCAGGAAAAGACATCAAGATGAACTATCTGGGTGTCTATGTTCTGAAAGTAGCTCCGAATTCGACCTTTAAAGGGATTTTGAATATTGCGGATACGGTTACGGGAGTCAATGACAAGACCTTTGAAAGCTCAGAAGATTTGGTCAAATATGTGAATTCTCAGGCCTTGGGCGATAGTGTCAAGGTGACCTACGAGGAAGATGGAAAAACCAAGACGGCAATGGGAAAAATCATCAAGCTGGAAAATGGCAAAAACGGAATTGGCATTAGTTTGATTGACCGTACGGAGGTCAACAGTAGTGTTCCGATTGAATTTTCGACCGAAGGTATCGGTGGTCCCAGTGCTGGTCTCATGTTTAGCCTAGCCATCTATACTCAATTGGCCAATCCTGACTTGCGAGATGGCCGTGTGATTGCGGGAACGGGCAGCATTGACAGAGAAGGTAAGGTTGGTGATATTGGTGGGATTGACAAAAAAGTCGTCTCTGCTGCCAAGATCGGAGCGACAATTTTCTTTGCTCCGGATAATCCTGTCAGCGAGGAAGAAAAAAAGGCTAATCCTAAAGCCAAAACCAACTATGAAGCAGCGCTTGAAGCAGCCAAGGAAATCAAAACGGATATGAAAATCGTGCCAGTCAAAACCCTTCAGGACGCGATTGATTATTTAGAAAAAACCAAAAAATCTTAGTTTCGGCTAAGATTTTTAACTTTTAGAGCTGAACTAAGGATTTATTCTTTGGTAAATGATTAGCAGTTTTTATTAAATCGTCTGACTTTTTACAAAAAGATCTTTTTCTTCTGGAAAAAGATAAATTCCCCTTGTTTTGTGATAAAATAATATGAAGTAAGATAGATGAATGACAAAGGATAGGTATGCGTAAAGAGATTTCACCTGAGTTGTATAATTACAATAAATTCCCTGGCCCAGAATTTAAGCAAATGGGCAGCAAGATAATTGCAGAAAAATTTGAGTTTGAATTGGTGGAGAATTATAAAGAGGCCTTTGACTTGACGGCCTTTCACCAACGCTTTTCAGAAATTCTGAATAAGTTTGACTATATTGTTGGCGACTGGGGCAATGAACAGTTGCGGTTGCGCGGTTTTTATCGGGATGAGAAAGCCAAGGAAAATGCAGAGAAAATCAGCCGTTTACAAGACTATCTGCTAGAGTATTGTAATTACGACTGTGCCTATTTTGTTTTAGAAAATGCTCAGCCAAGACGGGCTGCCTTTGACAAAAAATCCCATCATAAGAGAAAATCGGACAGCAAAAAACATCCAGAAATTTCTAGGGAACGTGGCTCTAAAAGAATGAAGGATGATCAGCAAAAACATCGTTCAAAGGTAAACAAGAACAAACAACAGAAACAAGGCAAACAGGCAAAGCAAGCAGCATCTAGTCAATCGCAGCGCCATTTTGTCATTCGCCAGAAATAAAGGAGAAACATGAAACCATCGATTTATAGCTTAACGCGAGAAGAAATGATTGAATGGGCGGAAGCTCAGGGAGAAAAGAAATTCCGTGCTGCCCAGATTTGGGAGTGGCTCTATCGCAAGCGTGTCCAGTCATTTGAGGAAATGACCAATCTATCCAAGGATTTGATTGCCAAGCTCAATGATCAGTTTGTTGTCAATCCGCTTAAACAACGTATTGTTCAGGAGTCGGCTGACGGTACGGTCAAGTATCTCTTTGAGCTGCCGGATGGCATGCTGATTGAGACGGTACTTATGCGCCAGCACTATGGACTTTCTGTCTGTGTGACCACCCAAGTTGGCTGCAATATCGGCTGTACTTTCTGTGCTTCTGGCTTGATTAAAAAGCAACGTGACCTTAATAACGGTGAGATTGTTGCGCAGATTATGTTGGTGCAGAAGTATTTTGACGAGCGTGGTCAGGACGAGCGGGTCAGCCACATCGTCGTTATGGGGATTGGCGAGCCTTTTGATAACTATAAGAATGTCTTGAAGTTTGTCCGGACGGTCAATGATGACAAAGGTTTGGCCATCGGTGCCCGCCATATCACCGTTTCAACTTCAGGGCTGGCTCATAAGATCCGTGACTTTGCCAATGAAGGCGTTCAGGTCAATCTAGCTGTTTCACTGCACGCGCCCAACAATGAACTGCGTTCTAGTATCATGAAAATCAACCGTGCCTTTCCGATTGAGAAGCTCTTTGCAGCCATTGAATATTATATCGAAACCACCAACCGCCGGGTGACCTTTGAGTACATCATGCTTAATGAAGTCAATGACGGGGTAGAGCAGGCCAAGGAACTGGCAGAATTGCTGAAAAACATTAAGAAACTGTCTTATGTCAATCTCATTCCTTACAACCCCGTTAGCGAGCACGACCAATACAGCCGCAGTCCTAAGGAGCGCGTGATGGCCTTCTATGATACCCTCAAGAAAAACGGAGTCAACTGCGTGGTTCGTCAGGAACATGGTACAGATATTGATGCAGCCTGCGGTCAGCTGCGTTCTAATACCATGAAGCGTGATCGCGAGAAAGCATTGGTAGAAAATGTTCAGCCTTAAGAACTATCTGACTTCAGCCGGTGAGCTGACTGCTAAGGGACGGAGATTGCTAGCAGGAGGATGCGGACTCTATTTCTTGATGCTCTGCACCCTGTGCTTTATTCCTCAGGTTCCAGAGCCGGGAATGGAGACGCCGGGTATCCAGTACTTTGGCCGAGTAGTGGTTCTCTTGGTTCCTTTTAACTCCTTTGTCAATATTGGTGAAATTACTTCTTGGATCCAACTGGTCAAGGTTTTTGTCCAAAATTTGGCCAATATCTTTCTTCTGTCGCCATTGGTTTTTCAATTGCTTTGCCTCTTTCCAAAGCTGCGGAGTACCAAGAAAGTTGTATGCTTGAGCTTTGGGATGAGTTTGTCTATCGAAGTGACTCAGATTCTGCTGGATCTTCTCATCAACGCTAACCGAGTCTTTGAGATTGATGATCTCTGGACCAATACTTTGGGCGGTTATCTGGCTTGGCGGGCTTTTCAGCTTGGTCAGAAAATCTGGAAAAATCGTCAAGACGACGCTTTCAAGAGGGATTAACAAGGGCAATGTTCGGATTTTATAGAATTTTTTATAAAAAATGATTCTTTTTCCATATTTTCTCTTGACAAAAGACTTTAGAAGCTTTATAATTTTAGACAATCGTCAGAAAAGTAATAATTTTTTCTACTTTCAGGGAGCCTGTGGTTGGTGGAAACAGGTAGTGGAAGGTTATGAAGTTGGGCTGATGCAAAAAAATGAATTTGAAACAATAAAAATTCGGTGAGCACACCTTACAGTGCGACTTGTTGTTAGACAAGACAGAGATATGGAGGCAGTCTATACTTTGCTCCATAATTGAGGTGGCACCGCGATTTTACGCCCTCACACAGAGTTTTTTCTGTGTGTGGGCTTTTGTTTTGCTTGAAAATAAAGAAAAGAGGAAATGAAGATGACAGAAACTAAAGGATATTTTGGACAATTCGGCGGCTCCTTTGTACCAGAGCCTATCCAAGCCTTGCTGGATGAATTGGAAGCGACTTTTGAGAAGTACAAGGATGACCCAGAATTTTTAAATGAATACCGGCATTATTTGGCGGACTATTCAGGTCGGGAAACTCCGCTATACTTTGCAGAAAGTCTGACCCAGCATCTGGGCGGAGCTAAGATTTATCTGAAGCGGGAAGATCTCAATCATCTGGGCTCGCATAAGCTCAATAATGTTTTGGGGCAGATTCTTCTAGCTAAGCGGATGGGCAAGACCCGAGTCATTGCTGAAACTGGAGCTGGTCAGCATGGTGTGGCAACTGCGGCAGCAGCAGCCAAGTTTGGTATGAAGTGTGATGTTTACATGGGGGCAGAGGATGTAGAACGCCAGCGCCTCAATGTTTTCCGCATGGAAATGATGGGAGCGACTGTTCACGCTGTGAAAACAGGAACCAAAACCCTCAAGGATGCAGTTGATGCAGCTTTTGGAGCTTGGATGAGCGATTTGGAAGCCTTCTATGTTTTGGGTTCTGCTGTTGGACCTCACCCTTATCCGACCATTGTCCATGAGTTCCAAAAGGTGATCAGTGAAGAATCTCGCCGTCAGATTTTGGACAAGGAAGGCCGCTTGCCGGACTATGTTATTGCCTGTGTAGGCGGCGGCTCCAATGCCATCGGTGCTTTCTCCCAGTATGTGGCGGATGAAGAAGTCAAGCTGGTTGGTGTTGAAGCAGCCGGGCGTGGACTTGATACAGACCAGCATGCGGCGACCATGACCAAGGGAAGCGTCGGGGTAGTGGATGGTATGAAGACCTACGCTGTCTTTGCTGAAGATGGTCAGGTAGCGCCGGTTTACTCCATTTCGGCAGGCTTGGACTATCCTGGAGTTGGTCCCGAACATGCTTTCTTTAAAGATTCTGGTCGAGTAGAATACGTGGCAGCGACAGATGATGAAGCTGTGGATGCCTTGCTTCTTTTGACACAAAAGGAAGGAATTTTGCCGGCAATCGAAAGCTCTCATGCCATTGCTGAAGCTATCAAGCGAGCTCCGCAACTGTCGTCCGACCAAATCATCATTATCAATGTATCTGGTCGTGGAGACAAGGATGTGGCAGCCATTGCCGACTATCTAGAAAAAAGAAAATAAAATACCCAGCAGAAGAGTAGTAACATCCCTCCTTTCAGAGAGTCTGTGGTTGCTGTAAACAGGCAGGAGAAGTTATGAATTGGGCTGCTGGAGACAAAATTTAGTCCTTTAGTTGAACTTTTATTACTTTGTTAGCTTACTTTGCTGTAAACCAGTATGCTGCCTTCTACTAAAAGGGATCTAAATGACTGTAAATAGGTAAATGAGATGTGGAGCCTAAAAACTCCATAACTGAGGTGGCACCGCGATGACACGCCCTCACAGGATGAACTGTGCGGGCGTTTTTCTGTAGCTCTGTGGCAAGTTATGACAGTGAACAGGTGCTATCTGTTCTTGTGAATGCAGTGATAACTAGCAAATTGCTCATCCTTAAACGATTCTGATTAAATAGAAAGAAACATTATGCAAAAGATTTTACCAGCTGATATTTTATCGCCGATTCTAGCTTACATGCGGATTCAGGGCGACCACAAGGTGATTTTGGAGAGTATTCCGAGAGATAGCGAGACAGCCCGCTTTTCTATCCTAGCCTATAATCCAGCCTTTGAAGTTCGCTATGAAAGCGGCCGATTAACAAAGAACGGGCAAGTAATCGAGGCAGATCCATTGGACTATCTGCATGAGTTAGCCGTAAAGAAAGATCATCATTCAGACCTGCCTTTTGGCGGTGGGGCTATTGGTTTTGTTGGTTATGATATGATTTCTCTCTATGAAGAGATTGGCCAGATTCCAGCTGATGTGATTGGAACGCCGGATATGCACTTTTTCGTTTATGAGAGTTACATGGTTTTTGACCATAAAAAAGATAAGGTCTATATCGTTGAGGAGGCGCTCTACAGTGATAGAAGCGAAGCTGATTTGGCTGCAAGTCTGGAGTGTATCATGGCTGAGCTGGCGCAGCCAGCGGCAGATGAATTTTCACCGCTGGAACTGTCCAGTTTGAATTTCCAGAGTCACATTGAACAGACGGCTTTTGAAAGAATGGTGGAAGAAGCGCGCAGCTTGATTCGGCAGGGAGACATGTTCCAATGTGTACTTAGTCAGCGCTTTTCAGCAGAGTATTCTGGTAGACCGCTGGATTACTATCGCAATCTGCGTGTGACCAACCCTTCCAACTATCTCTACTTTTATGACTTCGGGGATTATCAGATTATCGGAGCCAGCCCGGAAAGTCTGGTGTCTGTCAAGCAGGGTCAGGTCACGACCAATCCTATTGCTGGTACTAGACCGCGTGGGAAGGATGAACGAGAGGATAAAGCCTTGGCAGAGGAGTTGCTGGCTGACGAGAAGGAAGTGGCGGAGCACCGCATGTTAGTTGATTTGGGGCGTAATGATATTGGTAAAATTACTCAGAATAACAGCGTGGAAGTCACTAAGTACATGGAAGTAGAGTATTTCCGCTATGTTATGCATCTGACCAGTGTGGTCCGTGGTCAGCTTCTGCCTCAACTGACGGCTATGGATGCACTCAAGTCCACCTTGCCGGCCGGCACCGTCTCGGGTGCTCCTAAGATTCGAGCCATGAAGAGAATTTATGAGTTGGAGCAGGAAAAACGTGGCGTTTATGCGGGGGCTATTGGCTATCTGTCTGCGACAGGGGATATGGATTTTGCCATTGCTATTCGGACTATGGTTTTGAAAAATGGCAGAGCTTACGTTCAAGCTGGAGCGGGTATTGTTTATGACTCGATCCCTGCTAATGAATACCAAGAAACCATCAACAAGGCCAAATCAATGACCAAGATAGGAGAAATGCAATGATTTTACTAATTGATAATTATGATTCTTTTACTTACAATCTAGCCCAGTATATCGGCAATTTCGCAGAAGTCAAGGTTTTGCGAAATGATGATGCAGGCCTTTATCAAGCGGCAGAAGAAGCGGATGCCTTGGTTCTGTCTCCAGGCCCAGGCTGGCCGGCAGATGCAGGACGGATGGAAGAGCTTATCCGCGATTTTACTGGTAAAAAGCCGATATTGGGGATTTGCTTGGGGCATCAAGCCATTGCAGAAGTATTTGGCGGAAAGCTAGGTTTGGCTCCCAAGGTCATGCATGGCAAGCAAAGTATTCTGCGCTTTGAGGAGAAATCTCCTATCTATCAGGGGATTGAGGATGGGCAGCCGGTCATGCGCTATCATTCGATTTTGATTGAGGAGATGCCAAAGAACTTTGAAGTGACGGCTCGGGCAGCTGATGATAACTCGATCATGGCTATCCAGCATAAGAGCCTGCCCATTTATGGTTTTCAGTATCATCCAGAAAGTATTGGCACGCCAGATGGCCTGTCGTCCATCAAAAATTTCATCGACTTAGTCAAATAGGGGAAGAATTATGAAAGAAATTATTGCAAAACTAGCAGATTTTAAGGATTTAAGCAGCTCGGAAGTGTCAGATGTGCTAGAGCGCATCGTTACTAGAAGAGTAACGGAAACACAAATTGCAGCCTTTTTGCTGGCTCTTAAGATGAAAGGGGAAACAGTAGAGGAACGGACGGCTTTGGCTCAGGCCATGCGAGGCCATACTCCGCAGATCCCTACTACAATCCGCACAGCCATGGACAATTGTGGAACTGGTGGTGATAAATCATTTAGTTTTAATGTTTCGACCACAGCGGCCTTCGTATTAGCAGGTGGTGGGATCAAGATGGCTAAGCACGGTAATCGCTCCATTACCTCTAAATCAGGATCGGCTGATGTTTTAGAAGCTTTAGGGATTAACCTAAACATGGATACAGCCAGCTTGGGTAAGGTCTTTGATCAGACGGGAATAGTCTTTCTTTTTGCTAAAAACCTTCATCCAGCTATGAAATATATCATGCCAGCTCGTCTCAGTCTAGGTGTTCCCACTATCATGAACCTGACAGGGCCGCTCATCCATCCTATGGTTTTAGAAACCCAGCTTTTGGGCACCAGCCGACCGGATATGCTAGAGAGCACGGCAGAGGTTTTGAAAAATATGGGCCGCAAGCGTGCAGTGGTCGTGTCGGGTCCAGATGGTCTAGACGAGGCCGGTCTTCATGGTCGTACCCAGTACGCTTTGCTAGCAGATGGGGAGATCAGCCTGCATAGCTTTCTACCGTCAGATATTGGCATGGAAGAAATCCCTCTTGAAGCAATTCGTGGGGGCAATGCCAAAGAAAATGCAGATATTCTGGTATCTGTCCTGCAAAATCAAGCCAGCCCTTATCTGGAAATGACAGTTCTGAATGCAGGTCTAGGCTTCTTTGCTAATGGGAAATCAGACAGCATAGAAGAAGGAATAGCTTTGGCCCGCCAAGTGATCGCTAGTGGCGCAGCCTATGAAAAACTCAAGCAACTACAGGAGTATCAGAAATGAGTAAAGAATTTCTCCCGACCATTCTAAAGCAAAAAGAGCAGGAAGTCGCAGCTATGTCCTATGAAGAGCTGCAACCACTGCGCTCGACCTATTCCCTCTATGAGTATCTCAAAAACCACCCTCAAGAGCTGCAGCTGATTGCTGAGGTCAAAAAAGCCAGCCCCAGTCTGGGAGATATTAATCTCGGTGTGGATATTGTGGAGCAAGCCCGCACTTATGAACGATGCGGTGCAGCTATGATTTCGGTCCTGACAGATGAGATTTTCTTCAAAGGACATCTGGATTACCTGAGAGAGATTTCTAGTCAAGTGACCATTCCGACCCTCAATAAGGATTTTATCATTGATGAAAAGCAGATTGTTCGCGCCCGCAATGCTGGAGCGACAGTTATTCTTCTGATTGTGGCTGCCTTGTCTGAAAAGCGGCTGCAAGAGCTCTATGATTTTGCGACGGGTTTAGGCTTGGAAGTTCTGGTCGAAACCCATAATCTGGCGGAGCTGGAAATTGCCCATAGAATAGGAGCTCGGATTATCGGTGTTAATAACCGCAATCTAGTGACTTTTGAGACAGATATCAATACCAGTCTCCAGCTGTCTGCCCATTTCAAAGATGACAGGGTTTACGTATCAGAATCCGCTATTTTCAGCAAGGAAGATGCTGAGCTAGTAGCTCCTTATTTCCATGCGGTTTTAGTCGGAACAGCCCTGATGCAGGCTGAGGATGTGGCAGAAAAAATCAAGGAGCTAAAAATTGACAAAGGTTAAGATTTGCGGCTTATCAACGGCCAGTGCTGTGGAGACGGCATGCCGAGCTGGTGCTGACTACATTGGATTTGTCTTTGCTGAGAGCCGTCGGAGGGTTAGTTTGGAGCAAGCTCAGAAGCTAACTGCCTTGGTGCCGCCTACTGTCCGAAAGGTAGGAGTTTTCGTCTCTCCGAGCTTGTCGGAGCTACAGGAAGCTATTTCGGTGGCAAATCTGGATTTGGTGCAGATTCATGGCGATTTTGATGAAGAGCTCCTGACTCAGATTGGCCGGCCGGTTATTCGAGCTTATCAGGTCAAGGGAGCGTTAAAAGGAGTCAGCCAACAAGCGGACTACCTGCTCTTTGATGCCCCTCTTGCCGGTAGTGGTCAGACCTTTGACTGGCAAGCTTTTGATAAGAGTCAAATCCACCAGCCCTTCTTTATCGCCGGTGGTTTGAATGCAGGAAATGTCCGAGAAGCTATTCAGCACTTCGCTCCTTACGCAGTTGATGTATCCAGCGGGGTCGAGACTGACGGACAGAAGGATTTAGAAAAGATAACAGAATTTATAGAAAGAGTGAAAGATGGCATATAATCAACCCAATCAAGAAGGATTTTACGGTGAGTTTGGCGGGCGATTTGTTCCGGAAACGCTGATGACAGCAGTTTTGGAGCTGGACAAAGCCTACCGTGAGAGTAAAAAAGACCCAGCCTTTCAGGCTGAGCTGGACGAGTTGCTGAAGCAGTATGTAGGGCGGGAAAATCCTCTCTATTTTGCAAAAAATCTGACAGCCTATGCTGGCGGTGCTAAGATTTATCTGAAGCGGGAAGACCTCAATCATACCGGGGCCCATAAAATTAATAATGCCCTAGGCCAGGTCCTGCTAGCCAAGCGAATGGGCAAGAAGAAAATCATTGCAGAGACTGGTGCAGGTCAGCATGGAGTAGCTACAGCCACAGCTGCAGCCCTTTTCAACATGGACTGTACTATCTACATGGGCGAAGAAGATGTCAAGCGCCAAGCCCTCAATGTCTTTCGGATGGAACTTTTAGGAGCCAAGGTAGAGTCTGTGACCGATGGCTCTCGAGTCCTCAAGGATGCAGTCAACGCTGCCTTGCGAGCTTGGGTGGCTCAGGTCGATGATACTCACTATATTATGGGCTCAGCCTTGGGACCCCATCCTTTCCCGGAGATTGTCCGCGACTATCAGAGCGTGATTGGGCGTGAGGCTAAGCGCCAGTTTGCTGAGCAAAATGCAGGTGCCTTACCCGATGCTTTAGTGGCCTGCGTTGGCGGTGGCTCCAATGCTATTGGGCTCTTTTATCCCTTTGTAGACGATAGCTCAGTTGCTATGTATGGAACAGAAGCGGCTGGGCGAGGCGTGGATACAGATGAACATGCTGCGACCTTAACCAAAGGCCGGCCAGGTGTTTTGCACGGTGCCTTGATGGATGTCTTGCAGGATGAGCAAGGTCAGATTCTGGAAGCTTTCTCTATCTCTGCCGGGCTGGATTATCCAGGCATCGGTCCTGAACATTCTCATTTTAATGCTATCCAGCGCGCAACTTATGTTCCAGTCACGGATGAAGAAGCCTTGGAAGCCTTCCAGCTCCTGTCTCGTATCGAAGGGATTATTCCTGCTCTAGAGTCTAGTCACGCTATTGCTTACGCAGTTAAGCTGGCTAAGGAGTTGGGACCAGATAAATCAATGATCGTCTGCCTATCCGGTCGTGGTGACAAGGATGTCGTTCAGGTAAAGGAACGCTTGGAAAGTGAAGCTGCTCAAAAAGGAGGTGCCCATGACTAAAACACTCACTCAGCATTTAGAGGCCATCAAAAAAGCAGGTAAGGGAATTTTCCTTCCTTATATCATGGCTGGTGATCACGAGAAAGGTTTAGCAGGATTACCAGAAACCATCTCATTTTTGGAAAACTTGGGTGTATCAGCCATTGAAATCGGTCTGCCATTTTCAGATCCTGTTGCAGATGGACCTGTTATTGAAGAAGCCGGTCTGAGAAGTCTTGGCCACCATACTTCAACCAAGTCTTTAGTCGCAAGCTTGCAGAATTTGGACACTCAGCTGCCTCTCATTATCATGACCTACTTCAATCCTATTTTCCAATACGGTCTCAAAGATTTTGTCAAGGACTTAGCTACAACACCGGTTAAAGGATTGATTATTCCGGATCTGCCCTACGAGCACAGGAATTTTATTCTGCCCCTGCTGGAAGATTCAGATATCGCTCTAGTTCCTTTAGTGAGCCTGACAACTGGTCTAGAACGTCAGCAGGAGCTGATCAAGGAAGCTGAAGGTTTTATCTACGCTGTAGCCATCAACGGTGTGACGGGTAAGAGCGGAAGCTACCGCGATGATTTGGACCAGCATCTGAGCAAGCTTCGTGATATTGCAGAGATTCCAGTACTGACGGGCTTTGGCGTTTCGACTTTAGAGGATATTGACCGCTTCAATCAAGTCTCAGATGGAGTCATTGTCGGATCTAAGATTGTCAAAGCTCTTCATGAAAAGGATACTGGTATAGCAGCCTTTATCAAAGAAGCAGCAGCTTATAAGAAATAATCACCACCACACCAAACAAAAGACAGGGTACAAATGCTAGCCTGTCTTTTTTCTTTTTAAAGCAATAACAAGCGAGACCAGAGAAGCTAGCGATTTGGATAAGAACTAGAGCCTGACCCATGTTCTTGAATTTTAGCACCATAAAAAATGTTTGATTTTTGATGTTGATTGAATATTAGTTTGGGTATTGCTTATGAATGGTATCTATATAGCTGGTGAAATGTTTCAAGAAATGCTTAGGAGATATAACAGTGATGTATTTTCCAAAAGCAAGCAAGGTATTGTATCCCCAATCATTGTCGTTTAACGGATAAGTAATCTCGTAAATATCGCTATTAATAGGTTTTATGGCATTATAGCCTAAGAGTTCCACAAATCGATCAAGGACAATTTTCTGGACATGCAGGATGACAGGTACTTTGTTTTCATTCATCCATGTACCACCATCATAGGGAAGTGGTGTAAAATGTCTTTTTGAAAAAGTATCGGAGAGAGTAAGTTCACTAATTCTAGCAACTTTAAAAACAGAAAAACGCGCTTTATCAGTATCGTAGGCATCCATATACCAGCTCCGGTCCTTATAGACAATACGGTAAGGCTCACAATTTTTTTGACTCACCAGTCCTTGTGCATTAATATAGGAAAATTTTATTTTTACTCTACCTCTGATAGCTTCCAATAATTTAAAAATCAAAGTTCGTATTTCCAAGTTCCCTTGAGATAGAGACAAATCAATTTCGAAATCAGAGTATGCATTAGTAGCATTTAATTTCAATATAGCATTGAAAGTAGAGGCATCTTCCAATACTTGATAGCGACTTTTCAAACCGGATTCGATTGAAAGTCGTTCGGATTGAGTCAGGGGAGGTTTATCAGTTTGAAAGTCTTCCATAAGAAAAATTCCTCCGTTTTTTCCTTTCGTTACATAGAGAGGAATGCCTGCAAGAGATAAATCATCAATATCTCTCATAATAGTTCGGGTGCTGACTTTAAAAAGTTTTGATAGTTCTTTAGCTGTTGTTTTTCGTTGATTTACTAAATGAGAAATTATTCCCATTTGACGGTCAATTTTCATGATTTTCTCCTTAAATATGACAGATAGGTGTCATATTACCTTTGTTATGATTATACCATAAAGAAAGGAGTTCATATAATGAAACATCAAACCAAACCATCGTTTACCCTGATTGGCAGGAGTATTTTGATAGAAGGAACTACGGTTCATGAACAGCACTATTCTAAAGAGAAGACAGCGTTCTATGCTCAGTTATTTAAAGAAGGAATGCTGGGGAAATTGATGCCCCATTCTATAGATAAAAAAGGCTATGCCTTGATTGTTCCTCATAAAGATGGTATTCAATACTATGCAGGAGTTGCGGCAAAGAATGCTGTGGTAGGCTACGAAAGCATTCTCGTCCCAGAGAAAGATTATTTAGTAAGCTCAGCCAGTGGTGATAAATCAAGACTCCTGTTTGACCAATTGGAGGATAACTTTTTTGAGGAAGAAAGTAGTTCCCTTTACCAAGATGGAATTATCTTAGAAATACTTTTAAACGGGAATCCTATGGATGCAGAAGTTGAGCTTTGGGTTCCAGTTCAGTAAAAGAGTAGGGATTTATAGAAAATAATCATCACGACACCAAACAAGAGACAGGGTACAAATGCTAGACTGTCTTTTTTCTTTTTAAAGCAATAACAAGCGAGGCCAGAGAAGCAAGCAATTTGGATGAGAATGAGAATTTCTGTTAGGCTGAAAATAGCAGAACAAGAAGCCAGAAAGAGAAAATCTCCAGCTCCGATGCGAAGATTAAAAAAGAAGGCTAGAAGTCCTAGGACCAAAAAGAAAATCATGAGCGGATTGATACCTGCTGT
>NZ_JAPVZU010000014.1:0-63816 GCF_041432545.1 Streptococcus sp. 27098_8_113
CTGAGCTTGAGCTCGGCAGCTGTTTTTTTATAGGCTTGTAGAATGTTTGGGTTGGACTTTTTGCTCAGGATAAATATGGTTAATGGCATTGTTGACAGCAGTAGGAGCCTCACCTAGCCCAGTCGCAATCAGATCAATCTTCCCCTCGTAGCTACAGCAGTCTCCAGCTGCATAGATACCTGGCACGGAAGTTTCTTGCTTGCTATTGACCAAAATCTTGTGACGGTTAAGCTCCAAGCCCCAATCTTTGAGATTGCCGACAGAGGATTTAAAGCCGTAGTTTACAAATAGATGATCCAGCGGCAGAAGCTGACTTTCCTCTCCCTTGACTTGACTGATTTCCAAGTGGGTTATCTTGTCATTTTCGCCGATCAATCGACTGGGTACAAATGGTGTCTTAATCTCAACACTAGAAGCCTTGAGTTCTTCCACACTATGCTCTAAAGCCCGGAAGTTATCCCGACGGTGAACCAGGCTGGTTTCTGCGATTTTTTCAAAAGCTAGTGCCCAGTCAACAGCCGAGTCACCGCCGCCCAGAATGACGACCTTTTTACCAGCGAACTGGCTGATGTTTGAAACGTGATAGTGGAGGTTGCTGTAGCTTTCAGCATCGTCTACCTCCAAAGCCCTCGGTTTGAAGGCGCCACCTCCCATGGCGATGATAATGGTTTTGGTCTGATGTTGAGCCTTAGAAGTCGTGATGGTGAAGCCATCATCCGCTTTAACGATATCCAGCACTGTTTCATTGAGGCAAATGTCGGTCTGGAAAGTTTCCAGCTGCTTAATCAGACGCTGAGTCAACTCTTCGCCAGTCAAATTAGTAAAGCCCGGCACATCCAGAATCTTCTTCTCTGGATAGAGAATGGCTGGCTGTCCGCCCAGCTGAGGCAGAGAATCAATAATTTTCACCTTGGCTTGGCGCAAGTGGGCGTAAAATGCAGCGAATAAGCCAACTGGACCGCCGCCGACAATCGTAATATCATACAGTTCAGACATAATTTTCCTCAATCTTTTTAAAATAAACTAGCATTATTGTACCACAAAAAGAGGTTGAAATGTAGTTAAATTTTTGTAGGGATTGTAAAAGCCCCATTAGGGGCTTAACATTAAATAGCAAATAAATCATTGAGGTTTTCAGCCAAAGTCGGATGAGTAAAGATTTGCTTGCTCAAGTAGGTGTAAGGAATCTTATTATCCATGGCTACAGTTAGGATATTGATAATTTCCTGTGCCCCTGCTGAGAAGATTGTTGCTCCGACGATTTCTTTGGTCTCTGTGTTGACAACAGCCTTGAAAGCACCACGTAAGTCAGCATTGACATGTCCGCGAGGCATTGCTGCGACAGGAATCTCCTTCACCGCAATCGGCAGTCCTTGCTCTAGGGCTTCCTTTTCAGTCAATCCGATTTGAGCTAAAGGCGGTGTGATGAACATGCTGGTAGGGACGTTCTTACGGTCTTCCAGTGTGTAGCTGCCGTCGCCAGCCAGATAGCTATAAAGGATACGGAAGTCATCCAGTGAGATATAAGTAAACTGCAGACCGCCATTGACATCGCCAGCAGCAAATACACCAGGTACAGATGTTTCCAAGTGTTTATCAACCTTGATAGCTCCGCGCTCTGTCAGCTCGATATCTGTATTTTCCAACTTCAGTGGTTCAACATTCGGCTTGCGGCCAGTAGCATAGAGCAGAGCGTCAAAGCGAAATTCTCCATCTTCTGTCACAACGACAACTTCGTTGCCATCATTTTTGACCTGTGTAGTACGAACATTTTGTAAGAGTTGGATTCCGTCTTCTTCCATATATTGCTTAGCTAGCGCAGCGATAGAAGGCTCTACTCGAGGGAGAAAGACAGGTGCAGCATCCAGTACAGTTACTTGACTGCCTAATTTGTTGTAGAGTCCAGCGAATTCAAGGCCGATGTTACCGCCACCCAGGACTCCCAAGCGTTTAGGAAGTTCCTTCAGATTTTGGATGCCAGTTGAGTCATAGACATGCTCGGTTTCAGTCAGTCCTGAAATTGGCAGGACATTGGAAACAGCACCGGTATTGATGACAATAGTCTCAGCAGTCAGTTCCTCTTTCTCATTTCCAGCTGTGATTTCGATGACTTTATTGGAAAGGAAATGAGCTTCCGCATCGATGATGTCAACACCAGCGCCACTGATTGCTGCGTAGTTCTTCCCGTTGAGACGACTGGTTACAGCATTCTTTTCAGCCATGACTTGGTCGAAAGCCAGGCCTTTTTCAGCTGCGACGATCAGGGTCTTGGTTGGGATGCAGGCGATATTGATACAGGTTCCCCCGTACATAGCCTTGCTTCGCTCAATCAAAGCAACTTTTTTTCCTTGGCCCGCCATTTTGGCCGCCAATGTTTTACCGGCCTTACCAAAGCCGATGACAATTAAATCATAGGTTAACATAATTTACCTCCATTTTTTAAAAAGATTGTATCACATCTAATCAGAAAATGCTGAGTTTTGCTACGCCTATTTTAAAAATGCAATCTAAAACATTTTTATACACTTTGTCCATTTTATTGGAACTAAATTTTAGCGCTTTTTCTCGCTCTATGTTATACTTTTTTTCATCATAGATTTCTATAAGGAGAAGAAAATGTCTGTTTTTACACTGATTTTGGCAAGTTTGGTTGCCTTGGAATTTTTCTATATTATGTACCTGGAGACCATTGCGACGACTTCAGCAGCGACAGCACGGGTCTTTGGTATGTCTCAAGAGGAGTTGGAGCAGCAGTCAGTCAATACTCTTTTCAAAAACCAAGGGGTTTATAACGGATTGATAGCTGTTTTGGTCTTGATTGCGGCCTTTGTACAGCCTAGTCCAGTTTGGCTGGGGATTTTTATGGTTTATATCATCTTGGTAGCTGCTTACGGTGCAGTGACCAGCGATCCGAAAATTTTGTTCAAGCAGGGCGGACTAGCGATGTTGACTTTGCTGAGTTTATTTTTCTAGAAAGAGCGGGAAATAGTGATTCCCAGCTCTTTTTTACATAATGATTGACTTTTCAATTAGACATGTGTAGAATAAGATCAGAAGAAGACTTTAGAAAGTATGGAAATGTAATGAATCATTCAATTAAACGTTTACCAGATGGTGAATTTGCTATCTTAAAGATTATTTGGCACCTGCCAAATCCAACGACCTCTGCCCAAATCATGGAAAAGCTGGGCGAAGATAACCATTGGAAGCCTCAAACCTTGTTGACAGTCTTAGCTCGCTTGACGGAAAAGGGCTTTTTAGAAAGTGTTCGCAAGGGGCGTGAGAGGCAGTATACGGCCTTGATTTCGGAAGAAGAATATTTAGAAGTAGAGACGTCAGACTTTTTGAAGCGCTATAGCGGACATTCTATGGGTGGATTTGTCAAGACTCTCTTTTCGTCCAATTCCTTTTCAGAAAATGAACTGGATGAGTTGCGTAATTTACTGAATCAGAAAGAGTAAGATGAGGCAGTATCTATGAAACAGTTCCTTTTGTCTTTCCTCTTAACCAGTCTTTCAACCTCGATCTTGGTTCTGTTTTTGAGCCTTCTTTTTGCAATCCTTAAGGGCAAGATTTCAGTCAAGGTCAAGTATTTTATCTGGTTTTTAATCTTGCTGAGCTTTCTATTCCCATTTCGTCCTCAGTTTGGCTCTGGGTTTGATTCGGCTGAGTACTGGGGCGACTGTTCAGACAGCTGTTAGAGCTGGCCAGACAAGTGGAGGGCAAGCTGTTTCTCAAGTAGCTGGAAAAGCTAGCCAGGCCAATCTTTGGGAGGCTTTTCTGGGTCTACCTTGGTTTGAAATATTCTTTGCTATTTGGCTGCTTGGTTGTGCATTTAACTTAGGTAAGTATGCCTATTCTTATATCCGTTTCAAAAAGATGTTGCAACGTTGGGGGACAGAGGTTGAGGACGAAGAGACTTTGTTCCAGTTGCATTTGATCAAAGAAAAGATGGGCGTTAAAAGCAAGATTCGTCTGCTCCACTATCCTATGACACAGAGTCCAATGTTGCTGGGATTCAGGGATATTTTGATTGTGCTGCCGGAGCTGGACTATACGGAGGAGGAGCTGCAGCTGATTTTCCAGCATGAGCTGACTCATTATCAGCACTATGATATCTTGATTAATCTTCTCGCGATTCTCGCCAAGAGCCTGCATTGGTTTAATTCAGTAGTGCGTTTTGCTTGTCGGGAAACTCAGGAAGCAGGAGAAATGTACTGTGATTACGATGTTCTGAGTAGAAAAAACACAGCATATCGCACTTTTTATGGTGAGACCATTCTGACGATGATTGACCGTAGTAAGAAGACTCCGATTGCTTTGACGACTTGTTTTTACTCGGATAAATTTAATCTTAAGAGACGGATTATTGGCATCATGGACAGTCGTCTGCCGAAAAAGTTTCTGTCTGCTTCTTTCGTAGTAGCAGTTCCTCTACTTTTGCTCTTGACTAGCTCGGTCTTTGCCTTAGAAAATCCTGTCGCACAAGATAGTAAACTTGTCTTAGAGTCCAAGAAAGCGGAAGGACTTAGTCAGCGTCAGGTTTTAGAAACAGTTTTGAAGGAACTTTCTCTTGCTGAAAAGGACATTAAGGATGTGCAGATTTCACGTGAGAAAGGCAATTATAAGATTCTCTTTTCACATGGACAGACGGCTCATGAGATGCTTGTCAATGCCAAGACTGGAAAAATCGCCCAATCAAAGCAGCATACCATTGTCGAAAAGACAGTAACAGTTGAAAAAGAAGTTCCGGCATCATCGTCTTCTGCAGCGACTTCAGCTGATAGTGGAAGTGGTAATGGGAATGCAGGTCAGACGGGAAGTGTTAGCTCTCCGCCTCCTGCGACCAATACTGTGACAAATTCGAATACAAACACTAGTACAGCATCTGTTCAACCTCCTGCTCAAACTAGCTCCTCAAAGAGCAAGGATAAAGATAGTGACGATGATAAAGACGATGACGACGATGATGATGACGATTAGATAAAAGTTTCTACCAATCAAGGTTTCTTGATAGAAGCAGCGATTGGTAGAATTTTTTTATCTTTATTTTTGGTAGAATCTAGTCTTCAACTCATAAATTGAGGTCAATTTTCAAGTTTTTTAAATTTTAGTAATTTTCCCCTTGACTTTTAAAAACTACAAGTGTAGAATATAATCATAAACTACAGTTGTAGAATAAAGTTTTAAAAATACTGTCCGGAAAGTATGAGAGTAGTAGAGCAAGGGCTCTCTTTCTTTTAAATTGTAAACTACATTTGTAGAATAAAAGGAGAATACAAATGAAATAAAAACAAATCCAAACGAACTTCCAACGTGTTGAAACAAAGTACATCATAGACCGTGCGACCTTGGCTCGCGTAGAAGCTGAGATGCATGCTTACCTCATTCCGGATGATTATGCGACTTCGACTATTTCAAATGTCTATTTTGATAATGATGATTTTCAAATGATCCAAGACTCGATTGCTAGAAGAGGCGGCCGTGAAAAGCTACGGATGCGGACTTATGCAGCGGAGCCGACAAAGGATAGTCAGGTATTTTTGGAAATCAAGAAAAAGTCGGAGGACGTTGGCTTCAAGTATCGACTGGTTTCAAATCTTACTTCGGTCGTTAATTATATTGAGAAAGGATTTACAGACCAGACCATTTCTGATGAGCGGGTCAAGACAGAAGTGGAGCTGTTGCAGGAGCGTTATGCAGGCTTAAAACCGAAAATGGTAATTAGCTATGACCGTTACTCGATGAAAGGCTCAGAGGACAAAAAAGTTCGTGTGACGGTTGGTTCCAATATCCGCTTCCGTGATTATGATGTGGACCTGACCTCAGGACGCCACGGCTATCCTCTCTTGGAGGACGATATGGTAATTATGGAAATCAAGGTTCCAGGGGAATATCCTCAGTGGATGTCTGAAATTTTGAATAAATACGGCCTTGAAGATCAGTCCTTCTCAAAATACGGCAAAGCCTATCTAAAATCTAAAGAATTGGTTCCTCAAGCCGTCAAGGTTTAAGGAGAGAAACAATGATTACACAACTATTTAACAGTATCTATTCTTTGGCTGAAATCAAGGTCAACCCTCTAGCCCTAATAGCCTCCCTCGTGACGGGCTTGTTTTTGGGAATCATTTTGGCCGAGGTCTATAAGCACCAAACTATTTATACCAAGGAGTTTGTCATCACGCTGTCTCTTTTGCCAGCCATTATCTCCATTATCATTTTCTTGGTAAATGGAAATCTGGGAACCAGTGTCGCGGTAGCAGGAACATTCAGTTTGATTCGCTTCCGATCAGCCGCAGGAGGATCCAAGGAACTTTTGGCCATCTTCATGGCGACAGCGATTGGGATCACGACAGGAATGGGGTTCTTAGCTCTAGGAGTTTTTTCACGCTCTTCATTTCCTTCTTTTGGTTGCTCTTTGAAAAGATGAGCTTTAGTTCGGTCAGCCAAACCAGACGTTATGTTCAAATTCAGATTCCTTCTGAGTTAGACTATGAAGTCCTTTTTGAAGCAATCTTTGAAACAGCCTGCAAAAGTTTTGAGTTGACCTCGGTCCAGTCAGTTGACAATAAGTTGATCAAGTTGGACTATGTAGTTGATTTGAAACCAGATGTAAGCGACCAACGTCTCATCCAACGTTTCTTACGCTATGAAAAGATTAAGAACATTTCCCTCTCGAAAGAAGCAAAAAAACGAAAGACCTTGTAAGGTAAAAACCAGCTATTTTGAATGACTTGCATCCCAAAAGTTATCTTTTGGGATGCAAGTGTTTTGTCGATTGATTTAGCTATAATCTCTCTAAAATGGTATAATATAGCTATCCAGAAGTGGAGGATTGAAGAGTGCTTCATATAATAATTATCATTTCTATCATACTTTTATTACTCATGTTTCATTCTTTGATTCAGCAATCAAAGAACCCTTCGGGCTTTCTAGGAAAAAGAATGATGAAATTGTGGAATCGAGCCTATCTTCCCATGTTTGTATGGGCAATTCGTTATCTGGATAGAACATCTTACCCTGCAATCTTAGATGTAGGAGTTGGGAATGGTCGTTCAACCATTCTACTGAAAGAAACCTTTCCGCAAAGTACTGTAACTGGAATCGATATTTCAGACACTGCAATAGCTCAAGCCAAACAGATAGGGATGGTCAATTTAAATTTTGAACGAAGAGACGTTAGGGAGACAGGCTTTTCTGATGAAAGTTTTGATTTGATTACAGCTTTTCAAACACATTTTCATTGGCAAGATCTAGAGGCTTCTTTTATAGAGCTTCGAAGGATACTCAAATCAGACGGGATGCTCTTACTAGCTTGTGAATATAACAAGTTATCTTATTTTTTACCGAATTTTCAAAGCGAAGAAGTATTTAAACGATTCTTGTTATCAATAGGCTTTGAGCTCGTAACTAGTCAAAGAAAAGGATCGTGGATCCTTTATAAAATTGTTAAACATTAATGGAGGTACAATCATGAAACAATTATTTTTATGTTCATACTTTGCTGGTGTCAAAAAGCTTTTTAGAGATTATGCAAAGGAAAAGAATCTAGAAAATAAGGTTTTATTTATTCCTACCGCTGGGAACAAAGAGGACTATACTGCCTATATTGATGAGGCTCAGCAAACATTCAGAGATTTAGGATTTGAGATAGAGGTTCTAGATATTGCTTCTTGTGATCGAGAAACTGCACAGGCAAAGATTTTCCAAAGCAAAATTCTTTATATCTCTGGCGGGAATACATTTTATTTATTACAAGAATTAAAGAAAAAACAACTCCTATCTCTTATCAAAGAACAAATAAGAGATGGGTTGGTCTATGTGGGAGAATCAGCAGGGGCTATCATTACAGCTAAGGATATTGACTACAATAAACTCATGGACGATAAGACCGTAGCGACAGAGTTATCTGATACAGCAGGATTGGATGAAGTGGATTTTTACATCCTTCCACATTATGGTGAGGAGCCTTTTACTGATAGTAGCAAAAAGACCTTTGAAACCTATAAAAATCAGTTCAGTTTAATGCTAATAAACAATTCCCAAGCCGTAATTGTAAATGGTGAAGAAAGAGAAGTCGTTTCTGAACAGACTTAAAATAAATTTCTTTTTGCTATTATGATGTTCATTCTAACAATTTGTTGCTTTTAAAAAAGAAAGTGAAGATAATATAAGTTTATGGCAGTTTTTTTCTTGACATTTATCCATTTTGCGTGTAGAATAGAATAGATCTTGGACTTGAAGGGAGTGAAAAAAATGTCAAAAACAGTAGTACGTAAGAATGAATCTCTTGACGATGCTCTTCGTCGTTTCAAACGTGCGGTTACTAAAGCTGGTACTCTTCAAGAAACACGCAAACGTGAATTCTATGAAAAACCTTCTGTAAAACGCAAACGCAAATCAGAAGCAGCTCGTAAACGTAAAAAATTCTAATAACTAGAATGAGAAAACAGTCGATTTGGCTGTTTTTTTCTTTTGGTTGAAAAGCGTATAATAAAACAGCACTGAGTTTTCTCAGTGCTGTTTTGATATTAGTTTTGTTTTTCAAGCAAGCTCTTGATTTCTTGTAGAACTTCAAGTTCTGTTGGTCCAGCTGGTGTTTCTTCAGCAGCTTCTTCGTTCTTTTTAGCAAGGCTTTGTGCTTTTTCAGCAGACTTAACGATGAAGAAGAGAACAGTACCGACTACCAAGAAGTTGATCACAGCGCTCAAGAAGTTACCATAAGCTACTCCGTTCCATTTCAATTGAGAAATTTGCTCTAATTGTGCAGCTTTCAAAATTGGGTTGAGGAAGAGGGGAGTGATAACGTCAGTAATCAATGAGTTAACGATTGCTCCGAAAGCATTCGCAATGATAACCCCGACTGCTAAGTCAATCACGTTACCGCGTAGCAAAAATTCTTTAAGATCCTTTAACATTTTCTTTTCCTTTCAAAAAATAATTTAATATTTGAAATTATATTATAGCTTAAAGAAGCAATTATTTCAAGTCATTTGCCTATCAAATGTTTTACATTTGCGTCAAATTATTATAAAATATAGAGTGATATTCTGTGATGAATTGGAGGTATTGTCTATTGGATAAAGAAATGATTTCTGAAATAAAAAATAGTGTCAATATCGTCGATGTCATAGGAGAAACGGTAGCCTTAACCAAGGCTGGCAGAAACTTTCTGGGACTTTGTCCCTTTCATGGCGAAAAGACGCCCTCTTTCAATGTTGTAGAGGACAAGCAGTTTTATCACTGTTTTGGCTGTGGCAAGTCGGGGGATGTTTTCAAGTTTATTGAGGACTACCGAGGCGTATCCTTCATGGATGCTGTTCAGATTGTCGCAGACAGAGCGGGCATTTCCTTAGGGATGGAGAGAGCTGGCGCAGATCGACCGAGACAGGCTCATCCGCATCAGGCGCTCTACGATATTCATACAGAGGCAGCGAAGTTTTACCATGCGGTTCTGATGACGACCAAAATAGGAGAAGAAGCACGCGCTTATCTCTACAATCGTGGGCTGACAGATGAGGTCATTAAGCATTTTCAAATCGGCTTGGCTCCTAATGAAGGCAACTATCTTCATAAGAGTATGGCTGGTAAGTTTGATGAGTTCACTATCATGAACTCGGGTCTTTTTAATCTGGCAGAGAATAATCTGGTCTATGATGCTTTTCAGAACCGGATTATGTTTCCCTTGACCAATGACAAGGGGCAGGTTGTCGCCTTTTCTGGTCGAATCTGGCAAGATTCGGAGGCTGTTTCACAGACTGCCAAGTATAAGAATAGTCGCAGCACCCCTATTTTTAATAAAAGCTATGAGCTTTATCATCTGGATAAGGCCAAGCCGGTTATCAAGAAGAGCCATGAAGTTTATCTGATGGAAGGCTTTATGGACGTGATCGCGGCTTATCGGGCTGGAGTTGAAAATGCAGTCGCATCTATGGGAACAGCTCTGACGCCTGAGCATGTCCAGCACCTGCGTAAGTATTGCAAGAAAATCATTCTGACTTATGATGGAGACAGGGCTGGTCAGGCTGCGATAGCCAAGGCTTTAGAAGAGCTGCGGGATATGTCGGTAGAGATTGTGTCCTTTCCTGACAATATGGATCCAGACGAATTTATTGCTAAAAATTCTGCCGAGGAATTGCGACAATTTCTGACTAAAACGCGAATTAGTGATGTAGAGTTCCTTTTACGCTATCTCAAGCCGGATAATATTGAAAATTTGCAGGCTCAGATTGAATTCGTGGAGCGAATGGCGCCAATCATTGCTCAAACGCAGTCTATTACAGCTCAGAATTCCTATATTTATATGTTAGCTGAGTTGCTGCCAGATTTTGATTACCAGCAGGTAGAGAACACGGTTAACAATAGTCGTTTGGCTGAGCGAAGTAGTCGAAGCGGACAGCAGTCGGAATCTCTAAGAAGACCTGTACTGGTAGATCTTCCGTTGTCTAAACAACTATCACGGCTGATAAAGGCAGAAATCCATATCCTCTATCGTATGGTACACAATCCGCTGGTTTTAAATAGCTATCGGCTTCGCACAGATTTTGCCTTTGATACGGCGGAACTGCAGGAGTTATACGAGCTTTTACTGGCCAATGGTGAAGTGACTTCGCAGGATTTATCTAGCTTACCGGAAAGAGTCCAGCAACTTTGGTATCGGATGTTGGAGGAAGATTTGCCAGGGGAGATGGAAGACGGGGAGTTAGCAGAAGTTGAACTGACCAGGGAACGCGAATTGCTTCGTAAGAATAATCAGCTGATTAGCAAAAAGATTCGAGAAGCTTTGCATACTGGAGATGAGAATGCCGCCATATTAGAGGTGGAGCGCTTAATCGCACAAAAAAGAAGAATGGAGTAGGTATGGCTACAAAACAAAAAGAAGTAACAACATTAGACGTTCAAATTGCAGAATTCATCCGCAATCATAAGCAGACAGGTGTAGCGACAGACGATGAAATCAATGACCAGCTGGTCATTCCTTTCACTTTGGACGCTGATGGGATTGAGGATTTGCTGCAACGCATTCAGGATGCGGGCATTTCTATCACGGATAAGGAAGGAAATCCTAGCGCGCGTGTCTTGAATACTGAAGAGGAAGAAGTAGAATTGACCGATGAAGAGCTCTTGGGTAGCAATTCAGCTAAGGTCAATGACCCAGTCCGCATGTATCTGAAGGAAATCGGGGTTGTGCCCCTTCTTAGCAATGAAGAAGAGCAGGAGCTGGCGATTTTGGTAGAGCAGGGAGACTTGGAAGCCAAGCAGCGTCTAGCTGAGGCCAACCTTCGTCTGGTTGTTTCCATTGCTAAGCGCTATGTTGGCCGTGGTATGCAGTTCCTTGATTTGATTCAAGAAGGAAATATGGGACTGATGAAAGCCGTTGATAAGTTTGACTACACCAAAGGATTTAAGTTTTCAACGTATGCGACTTGGTGGATTCGTCAGGCCATTACCCGTGCGATTGCTGACCAAGCGCGGACCATTCGGATTCCGGTCCACATGGTGGAAACCATTAACAAGTTGGTCCGCGAGCAACGTAATCTCTTGCAAGAATTAGGTCAAGATCCTACGCCTGAGCAAATTGCTGAGCGTATGGATATGACGCCTGACAAGGTTCGTGAGATTCTCAAGATTGCTCAAGAGCCAGTTTCCTTGGAGACACCTATCGGTGAGGAAGATGATAGCCATCTGGGTGACTTTATCGAAGACGAAGTGATTGAGAATCCAGTAGACTATACAACTCGTGTCGTCCTTCGTGAGCAGTTGGATGAAGTCCTAGATACGCTGACAGACCGCGAGGAAAATGTCTTGCGTCTGCGCTTTGGTCTGGACGATGGAAAAATGCGGACGCTGGAAGATGTCGGCAAGGTCTTCAATGTGACTCGTGAGCGGATTCGTCAGATTGAAGCCAAAGCCCTGCGTAAACTCCGCCATCCAAGCCGCAGCAAACCACTCAGAGACTTTATCGAAGATTAAGAAATGAAGAGCAGCGAGGAGCAGAAATCTTTCAGCAGGAAGCGTCAAGACTGAAAACCTAGCTGAAAACAAAGCCCCTCAAGTTAACTTGAATTTTTGTCATATCTATAAGGAGGATATGCATGTCAGAAAAAAAATACAGCCCTGAAGAGGTTGAAAAGATTAAAACGCGGATTTTAGAGAGCTTGGAGCAAGTCATTGACCCAGAGCTGGGGATTGATATTGTCAATCTCGGTTTGATTTATGAAATCCGTTTTGACGAGACCAATGGGGAAACGGAAATCGATATGACCTTGACCACTATGGGATGCCCACTGGCGGATCTTTTGACTGACCAGATCTATGATGCTATGTCAGATGTTCCAGAGGTTACTAAGACAGAAGTCAAATTGGTTTGGTACCCCGCTTGGACAGTGGAAAAGATGAGCCGTTATGCTCGGATTGCATTAGGGATTAAATAGCGACATCACACTGAAAGAAAGACCATACAGAAAAGCACTTGAAACGAAAATCAAGTGCTTTTTGAATGCAATTTTGTACAAACTACCAGCTAGTCAGTGAAATTTCCCCGCTGTTGAGCCAGATATTTTGGCCGTTCTCCAACTGGACTAGAAGTTGGCCACTGTCCGAGATATCGCTAGCAATTCCCTTATAGGTTTGATTATTTTGCTGGAAACTTACTTGTCGACCTAGGACTAGAGAGTGCTTTTTGTAAAGATAGAGCAGGTCTTGGGGATCGCTTTCGTAGAAACATCTCCAGATTTCAGCAATCAGCTCATTTCTGCTGATAGGAGCTCGCTCTGTAAAGAGTGATCCAGCCTTAGATTCCAATTCTTCTGGAAAATCATTAACGCAAAAATTAAACCCGACCCCGATAATAATATCTGTGACTAAGCCTGTCTCGACTGAAGTAATGGCCTCGGTTAAAATGCCTGCGATTTTTTTATCCTTGTAGTAAATATCGTTGACCCACTTGATATCTATGTCTATGAGGGTTAGATTTTTTACAGCTTGATAGATGGCTCCGGCTGTCAGGAGAGTATAGGCAGGGATTTGATCAAAAGATAGGTTGGGCTTGAGATGAAGGGACATATAAAAGCCGCCCTGTTTTGGAGAGAAAAAGTCTCGTCCGAAGCGACCGCGCCCAGCGGATTGAGCAGCAGCTAGATAGAGGGTATTTGCTTCGCCACCTGCTTCTAGACCTGCTTTGGCATCTATCTGAGTAGATTGGCAGTTGGGGTTGAAGGAAACTTTGATGGGCGCCTCTTTTTCAATGATTTCTGGGATTAGTAAATCCCCCGCTTTGAGCTTATAGCCCCGATTTTTTACGGAATCGATCTGGCTTCCTTCTTTTTCCAAGCGTTGAATAGCTTTCCAAATGGAGGTCCTGGAAATGCCCAGTGTCTGAGCCAGACTTTCTCCGTTTACATAATCGTCAGCTTGGCTGAGAATGATAAATAATTTCTCGTAGGTTTTCATAATTTTTTCTATTAAATACTGCTTTCTCGAATGGTCAGCTTGGTAGAAAGTTTGACCATATAGGGAATGGAGTCCTCTTCGGATGTTAAAATTTGATTCAGAATGTGCAGAGCCTGCTTGCCCATTTCTTCTGTAAAAACGGTGACCGTACTGAGACTGGGATAGATGTACTTAGCAATAGACGTATCATTAAATGAAATAATGCTGACATCTTGGGGAACTTGGATTCCGTGTTCTTGCAGAGCCCGCAAGGCACCGATAGCCAAAGCATCGCTAGAGATGAAGAAGGCGGGCGGGAGCTGGTTCTCGTGCTCGCTAAGGAGCTCTGTCATCATCTGATAGCCTGATTCCGAAGAAAAGCTGCCTACCTTAACCAAGTCAGGTTGATAAATTTCTTTTTCAGACAGATACTGCTGAAAGCTTGCCAAACGAGGGTCGCTGATTAGACTAGTCTGGTCAGAGGTTCTTTCTTGCCCGGCAATCATGCCAATCTGATCAAAACCAGCATTTATGAAGTGCTCAAGTACCTTCCTTACAGCATTCTCAAAATCAACCGTCACACAGCTGTGGCCTGCATTAAGTGTATCACTGTCGACAAAAACTAAGTGGCTGCTGTACTGCTCCAGCTGCTGGATTTGAGCTGGGCTAAATTTGCCGATGGCAATCAAGCCATCAATGTCTTTCAATAGCTCAAGAGAATCGTTTTGAAACACTCTGAGAATCTCATAACCCAATTCTTGGGCCTTTTTTTCAATGCCCAAACGAATGGAGTAGTAGTAAAGGTCATCGAGCTCTTCCTGCTCAGTGTACCATTCAATGAGCCCGATACGGTAGACCTGAGTCTTGCTTGGCTTCCTTTTTCTTGATTTTTTATAGTTTAGCTGCTCAGCGATATCAAATATCTTTTTACGAGTGCCATCGCTGACTGACATGGCTGGGTCGTAGTTGAGTACGCGAGAGACCGTAGCGGGAGAGACCCCAGCAGCCTGGGCAATATCCTTAATCGTAGCCATTTTTTCTCCTATTGTCTTATATGGGCTATTATACCTCAAAAACAAGTAAATAACAAAGAGGAATTTAGTGAATAATATCTAACAGTTTTCTTAAGTAAAATTTTACTAAATTTATTGAAGTTTTACTCGGAAACAGTTATAATGAAATTAAGAAAACGATTACAATATCGATCATCATTTTAAAGGAGTTTAGTTTATGTCAAATGTCATTTCAGTAGAGCAAATCCGCGCAGATTTTGCCAAGGTTTTTGGAGTAGAAGCGGACCACACTTTCTTTTCACCCGGTCGGATCAATCTGATCGGCGAGCATACGGACTATAACGGCGGCCATGTCTTTCCTGCAGCCATTTCTCTTGGAACTTATGGAGCGGCTCGCAAGCGGGACGACCAGCTCTTGCGATTCTTCTCAGGGAATTTTGAAGAAAAAGGGATTATTGAAGTGCCGCTGGAAAACCTGCACTTTGAGCCTGAGCATAACTGGACCAACTATCCGAAAGGAGTCCTGTATTTTCTGCAGGAGGCAGGCCATAAGATTGACCGAGGCATGGATATCTATGTTTATGGAAATATTCCAAATGGTTCTGGCTTATCATCTTCTGCATCGCTAGAGCTTTTGACGGGTGTCATTGCTGAGAAACTCTTTGACTTGCAGTTAGAACGTCTGGACTTAGTGAAAATCGGTAAATTAACTGAAAATGAGTTTATCGGGGTTAATTCTGGCATTATGGACCAGTTTGCTATCGGAATGGGTGCTGACCAGCGAGCTATTTACTTAGACACCAATACTCTTGAGTATGATTTGGTACCGCTTGATCTCAAGGACAATGTCGTAGTGATTATGAATACCAACAAGCGTCGTGAGTTAGCTGACTCTAAGTACAATGAGCGTCGGGCGGAGTGCGAAAAAGCTGTTGAAGAGCTGAACCGCAAGCTGTCTATCGCTACCTTGGGTGAGTTGGACGAGTGGGCCTTTGATGAGTATAGCTATCTGATAGAGGACGAAAATCGTCTCAAACGGGCTCGCCATGCTGTTTTGGAAAATCAACGCACTTTGCAAGCGCGGGCAGCTTTGCAGGCAGGCGATCTTGAAAAGTTTGGCCGTCTCATGAATGCTTCCCACGTTTCATTGGAGCATGACTATGAAGTGACTGGTCTAGAGCTGGACACCTTGGTTCACACAGCCTGGGAGCAAGAAGGTGTTTTGGGGGCTCGTATGACCGGAGCTGGCTTCGGTGGCTGTGCCATTTCCTTGGTGCAAAAAGATGCCGTTGAGGCCTTTAAGGAAGCTGTTGGCAAGCACTACGAGGAAGTCGTTGGATACGCTCCAAGCTTCTATATCGCTGAAGTTGCAGGTGGCACTCGCGTTTTAGACTAGGAGAGAAGTAAATGGAAGCTGTAATATTTGATTTAGATGGCTTATTAGCTGATACTGAGATCATTTCTCTAAAAGTTTATCAAGAATTGCTTGAAGATTTTGGGATTCCTTTCACAGAAGAAACATATTCTAGAGAATACAGTGGACATAGGGAAGAGGAGAATGTTCAACGATTTTTGGATACCTATGATTTACCTTGGAACTTTGACCAAACCTTGGAAAAAGTTTATGAACTGGAAGCTCGAATATTAGCCAGAGGTGTAAATTTAAAAAAAGGTGCTAAAAATTTGTTTGCTTTTTTGGAAAGAGAAGGTATTTCAATCGCCTTAGCAACTTCAAGTGTTGAATCTAGAGCTAGAATGATCTTGGATAGTAATGGTATACTGTCCCTATTTGACCATCTAGTTTTTGCAAAAGATGTAAAGAGAAGCAAACCTTACCTTGATATATTTTTAAAGGCCTGTAGAGATTTGAATGTTTTACCAGAGAATTGCTTAGTACTAGAGGATAGTGAAGCAGGGATTGAGGCAGCGTATAGAGCTGGGATACCAGTCATTTGTATTCCAGACTTAAAAATACCAGCACAGTCTTTCTTAAATAAAACAGAACAAGTTTTTCAGGATTTAGATGCTGTCAGAGACTATTTAGAAAGTAAGAAGGAGAATCAATGAGTCAGGGAGTTCTAGATGCATTTATCACGGAAGTCATTGCTGAAAGTTCATTTGAGGAAATGGATCGAATCTACCTGACCAATCGTGTTTTGGCTCGAGTGGGCGAAGGCGTTTTGGAAGTTGAGACTAATCTGGATAAATTGATTGACCTCAAGGACCAGCTGGTCGAAGAAGCAGTTCGATTAGAGACGATTGAGGATAGTCAGACTGCGCGTGAAATCCTTGGTGCTGAGCTTATGAACTTCATCACACCAGCCCCTAGTCAGCTCAATCGGGACTTCTGGACGACTTATGGCTCCAATCCTGAGCAAGCCGTGGCTAATTTTTACCAGCTTAGCCAGAAAAACGACTACATCAAGCTCAAGGCTATTGCTAAAAATATTGCTTTCGAAGCGCCGACTGAATATGGAGATTTGGAAATCACCATCAATCTTTCTAAGCCGGAAAAGGATCCCGAGGAAATTGCGGCAGCTAAAAAGGCTAAGAATAGTAATTATCCAGCCTGCCAGCTCTGCATGGAAAACGAAGGTTACCAAGGCCGCTTGGACCACCCAGCCCGCGCCAACCATCGTATTATTCGATTTGATTTGGCTGGACAGGGGTGGGGCTTTCAGTATTCGCCCTATGCCTACTTTAATGAGCATTGCATCTTTCTGCACAGCCAGCACCTTCCTATGGCCATCAGCCGTCTGACTTTTGAGCGCCTACTGGACATCGTTGAGACCTTTCCGGGCTATTTTGCTGGCTCAAACGCCGACCTGCCTATTGTCGGCGGCTCTATCCTGACCCACGACCACTATCAGGGCGGGCGTCACACTTTCCCTATGGAAATGGCAGAGCTGGATTGCAGCTTTACTTTTAGCGGATTTGAAGAGGTAGAGGCAGGTATTGTCAAGTGGCCCATGTCCGTCATTCGGTTGAGATCTGAGAATAAGGAACATTTAATCAAGTTGGCTGACAAGATCTTGAAAGCTTGGAGGACTTATTCTGACCCAAGTGTGCAGGTATTGGCAGAGTCTGAGGGTGAGCCTCACCATACCATCACACCGATTGCCCGCAGGAAAGATGGATGTTTTGAGCTGGACTTGGTCTTGCGGGACAATCAAACTTCCCCAGAACATCCAGACGGCATTTATCATCCTCATAGGGATGTGCAGCATATTAAGAAAGAAAATATCGGTCTGATTGAGGTGATGGGGCTGGCTATTCTGCCGCCTCGGCTCAAGGAAGAACTCAAACAAGTTGAACTTTTTCTGCGGGGAGAAGACTGTCAGGTCGCGGCCTATCATCAGGAGTGGGCCAAGCAACTCAAATACCAGAATCCGAATGTTTCCGCTGAAACGGTGGAAGGAGTAGTTCAGGCTTCAGTTGGACAAATTTTCAGCCGTGTGCTGGAAGACGCGGGAGTTTACAAGCGAACAGAGGAGGGCAAGGAGGCTTTCATGCGTTTCGTCCAATCTGTTGGTTTGAAAGAGGAATAATTGTAGTGAGAGTTTTCATTTGTCCCTATTTTTGATAAAATAGTTAAACAAAAATCAAGACAAGAAAGAGAGAAACATGGCAATTTTAGTATTAGGTGGCGCTGGCTATATCGGCTCGCACATGGTAGACCGTTTGGTAGCAGCAGGCAAGGAAGAGGTAGTCGTCGTTGATAATTTGGTGACTGGTCATCGCGCAGCGGTTCATCCTCAGGCAGTCTTTTATGAGGGGGATTTGGCGGATAAGGACTTTATGCGTGGAGTTTTTGCCAAACATCCATCCATCGATGCAGTTATTCACTTTGCTGCTTTTTCACTGGTCGCCGAGTCTATGGCGGATCCGCTCAAGTATTTCGACAATAACACAGCCGGTATGGTTTCTCTTTTGGAGGTCATGCAGGAATGCGGCGTTAAAAATATTGTCTTTTCTTCGACTGCGGCGACTTATGGCATTCCTGAGGAAGTGCCGATACTGGAAACGACTCCGCAAAAGCCGATCAATCCTTATGGTGAGAGCAAGCTTATGATGGAGACCATTATGCGCTGGGCAGACCAGGCCTATGGCATCAAGTTTGTAGCCCTGCGTTATTTCAATGTGGCTGGTGCCAAGCCCGACGGCTCGATTGGTGAGGACCATGGACCAGAGACCCATCTCCTGCCCATTGTGCTTCAGGTAGCTCAGGGTAAACGAGAGAAGATTGCCGTCTTTGGCGACGATTACGATACTCCAGACGGAACCAATGTTCGCGATTATGTCCATCCTTTCGATTTAGCTGATGCGCATATTTTGGCTGTTGAGCATCTGCGTGCTGGTCAACCATCAGATGCCTTTAACCTTGGCTCTTCGACTGGTTTTTCTAACCTACAGATTGTAGAAGCAGCTCGCAAGGTGACCGGACATCCTATTCCTTTGGAAATAGCAGAGCGACGCCCAGGGGATCCAGATACGCTGATTGCTTCCTCTGAGAAAGCAAGAGAAGTTTTGGGCTGGCAGCCGAAATTTGACAATATCGAAACCATTATCGAAACTGCTTGGAAATGGCATTCCAGTCATCCAAATGGCTATGACGATCGCCAGTAATCAGTGTAGTTTCAAATATTTACAGAGACACTTTGTTAGCGATAGCAAGGTGTTTTCTTGGAGCGATAGAAGTTCTTTTCATTGGATTTAATTTGTTGTAAAAAAAGCGGATACATAGTAAAATAGAAAAATGATGAAAATAAGACGAATAAATAATGAATTAGAGATAAAGCAGGAAGAAGATACAGTCTTGGTTCTGGGCTATTTTGACGGCCTGCATAAGGGACATCAGACACTTTTTAAGGAAGCTAGGAAAATAGCGGATGAGCAGGGACTGAAGATTGCGGTACTGACCTTTCCTGAGTCACCAAAATTAGCTTTTGTCCGTTATCAGCCAGAGTTGATGTTGCATTTGAATCATCCAGAGGAACGAGCTGCTCACTTAGAAAACTTGGGTGTGGACTACCTTTACTTGATTGACTTTACTAGCCATTTTTCTAAAAATACAGCCCGAGAATTTTTTGATAAGTACGTTGCTGCGCTGAAAGCAAAGGCAGTTGTAGCGGGATTTGACTATCACTTTGGTTCTGATAAGAGAAGGGCAGAGGAGCTTGCAGACTATTTCGATGGTCGGATTGTCATCGTCTCATCAGTCAATCAAGATGAGGAAAAAATCTCTTCTACTCGGATTAGAGAGACCATTCAAAATGGTGATGTTGCCAAGGCGCATCAGCTATTAGGCTATCCTCTCTCTACTCGGGGCATTGTGGTTCATGGCAATGCTAGAGGGCGCACCATTGGCTATCCAACGGCCAATCTAGCCCCTTTGGATCGCGTGATTTTGCCAGCAGATGGCGTCTATGTGGTAGATGTTGAGCACAATGGCAAGATTTTTCGTGGCATGGCTAGCGTTGGCAAAAATGTGACCTTTGAAGGAGATGAGCTTCGTTTTGAAGCCAATCTATTTGACTTTGCGGAGGAAATCTATGGCGATACGATTCGGATTATCTGGCTGGATAAGATTCGTGATATGGTCAAATTTGATGGTATTGAAGAACTGGTCGCTCAATTAAAGAGTGATAAAGAAGTGGCAAGAAATTGGGAACGTTCGGAATAAATGTCAGTTTTTAATATTTTTCTTAGTATTTCGAGCCGATTCTCAAAAATATCTAGTCAAGAGAGATAAAATTTAGTATAATAGAGTTAGTTACTATATAAAAATAAGAAGAGAACAGCATGATTACATTATTTTTATCGCCTAGCTGCACTTCCTGTCGCAAGGCGCGTGCTTGGTTGATTAGTCATGAAGTTCCATTTACGGAGCATAATATCATGACGAGCCCTCTGTCTGCTCCAGAATTGCAACACATTCTTTCATTGACAGAAAATGGCACTGATGACATCATCTCAACCCGCTCAAAAATTTTTCAAAAACTAGATTTAGATGTAGAGGATTTATCGATTTCAACGCTTATTAAGCTGATTGAGGAAAATCCTAGTCTTTTGCGTCGCCCAATTATCCTCGATGGTAAACGAATGCAAATCGGCTTCAATGAAGATGAAATCCGTGCTTTCTTGCCTAGAGGCTATCGGAAAGAAGAACTCAGAGCCGCAACTATGCGTGCCGATATTTAAAATATGGAAAAAAATTATAGTTACCCACTAGACTTATCGTGGAGCACTGAAGAGCTTGCTTCAGTGCTTTCTTTTTTTAATGACGTAGAGCAAGCCTATGAACAGAAGATTCAAGCGGAGAAACTGCTCCAGTCCTATGCAGTCTTCAAGAAAGTTGTTCCCAGCAAGGGAGAAGAGAAGCGACTCGGCCGTGAGTTTGAGACGGTCAGTGGCTATTCTCTTTATCGCGCTGTTCAGGAGGCAAAAAGGAAAGGGAAAGGAATGATTTCTCTTGGAAAATAAATTTCATTTTGCGAAAGAAATAGTTTATCAGGCAGGTGCTTTTTTAAGAGACCATCTCTATGATGACTTGGATGTCGTACAAAAGAGCAGTCCGACTGACTTGGTGACTCAAATGGATCGGATCATCCAGGATGACTTAGTTGGGAAAATTTTAGCTCAGTATCCGAACGACGCGATTTTGGCTGAGGAAAATGACCTGCGACACGACATCACGGACGGCAATGTCTGGGTGATTGATCCCATTGATGGTACCAATAATTTCATCACCCAGCGGGCTGATTTTGCTATTATGTTAGCTTATTTCGAAAATGGGCAGGGCAAGTTTGGCCTAATTTACGATGTGACAAGGGACCAGCTTTTTCACGGAGGCGGGACTTTTGATGTGTACTGCAATGACAGAAAGTTGTCTGCTTTTATCGACAAGCCCCTGCAGCAATATCTTATGGCTTCAAATGCTAGTATGCTGGAGCATAATCACTGGGGACTAGCTGACTTGGCTCGTGATTGCTTGGGAGTGCGTGTCTATGGCAGTGCTGGGATTAGTTTTGCTAAGACCTTGGCTGGTGGTTTAGTTGCCTATTTCTCTTATAATTGGCCTTGGGACTATGCGGCGGCCTATGTGATGGCTGACAAACTAGGCTTCGTCATTCAGACTCTTGATGGCGAACAGCCGAATTTTCAGACTCAGGAGCCGATTATGATTGCACCAAAGTGTAAGTTAGACGAATTACAAGAGTATTTACGGAAGGGAAAAGGCTAGTATGGACTTTCCAGCAGGTTTTAAGGAAAAGTATGAGGAGCTCTTGGGTCAGGAGGCAGAGGCTTTTTTTGCGACTTTTGATCAAGATCCGATTTCAGCCTTTCGCAGTAATCCTTTAAAAGAAAAGCAGAAAGATTTTACAGATGCAATTCCAAATACAGACTGGGGACATTACGGAAAAGTGTCTGGGAAGTCGGTGGAACATGTCACGGGGTTAGTTTATTCCCAGGAGCCAGCTGCGCAAATGGTCGCTCAGGTTGCAGCACCGCAAAAGGGCATGAAAGTTTTGGACTTAGCGGCTGCACCAGGTGGGAAATCTACCCATCTACTCTCTTATCTAGATAATACAGGTGTCCTGGTTTCTAACGAAATCAATGCCAAACGCAGTAAAATTTTGGTGGAAAATATTGAACGTTTTGGAGCGCGAAATGTCCTTGTCACCAACGAATCTGCGGATCGATTGGCTAAGGTTTATCAGGGCTATTTTGACCTCATCGTTCTGGATGCTCCTTGCTCTGGCGAAGGGATGTTCCGCAAGCAGCCAGATGCTACTCAGTATTGGAGTCCGGAATATCCTGCCCAGTGTGCGCGTCTCCAGCGAGAAATTCTAGAGGACGCTGTCAAGATGTTGGCGACAGGCGGGCAGTTGGTTTATTCAACTTGCACTTGGGCACCAGAAGAAAATGAAGAAATTGTTGCTTGGTTTTTAGAGAATTTCCCCTTGGAATTGCTGGAAATACCAAAAATCAATGGCATGGTGGCGGGGATTGATTTCCCAGAAACAGCTCGTATGTATCCCCACCATTTCAAAGGAGAAGGGCAATTTGTAGCGAAATTTCGTTTTACAGGCAGTCAGTCTGCTAAAAAAATCAAGGCAGCCAAAAATAAATTAACGGCCGAGCAGAGAAAACTCTGGCAAGATTTCCAGAAAAAGCATCTAAAAATTGAGCTAGAAGGACATTTAGATACTTTTGGGGACAATCTTTATCTGCTGCCAGCTGGACTGCCAGATGTCTCCAAGCTGAAAATTGCTCGCAATGGCCTGCATCTGGGTGAATTTAAGAAAAATCGTTTTGAACCGAGCTTTGCCTTAGGCCTAGCTTTGAGTCCTAGTGAAGTTGTCTCAGTCCTTGAGATTGATGATGAGGCCTTTTTTAAATATGTAGCAGGCGAAACGGTTCAACTCTCTCAAACCTATCCAAATGGCTGGTATCAGGTGCTTGCCCAAGGCAACGGTTTGGGTTTTGCAAAAATTACTGGAAATACCTTGAAAAATTATTTCCCAAAGGGGCTTCGCTTTCGTTCAAAAGACTAGGCAAAGCCCTCTTTCTATGTTATAGTGGATATAGTGGGATTTTCAGATTCTTACGATAGACATCCCACTATTATTCTCAAGATTTCGAGGAGAAAAATGGTAAAGAAAAAATATAAGCTGATTTTGTCAGCGGTTCTAGTTCTAGTTGCAGTTAGCCTCTCTGCTTGCTCCAGCTGGATTGACCGAGGGGAGTCCATGACTGCCGTTGGTTCGACAGCCCTTCAGCCACTCGTTGAAGCAGCTGCGGATGAGTTTGGTTCAGCCAATATTGGAAAAACGGTCAATGTTCAAGGTGGCGGATCAGGTACGGGCTTGTCTCAGGTTCAGTCTGGTGCGGTTGAAATTGGCAACTCAGATGTGTTTGCTGAGGAAAAAGAAGGGATTAATGCTTCAGCCCTTGTTGACCACAAAGTAGCAGTTGCTGGAATTGCCGTGATTGTCAATAAAGAAGTATCTGTCGATAATTTAACGGCGGAGCAGCTGCAGAAGATTTTTACTGGTGAAGTGACCAACTGGAAGCAGCTGGGTGGGAAAAATCTAGAGATTTCCATCATCAACCGTGCAGCAAGCTCTGGTTCTCGAGCTACGTTTGACAGTGTCATCATGAATGGTAAATCAGCCGTTCAAAGTCAGGAGCAGGATTCAAATGGAATGGTTAAGTCCATTGTTTCCCAAACTCCAGGGGCCATCTCTTATCTGGCCTTTGCTTATGTGGATGATTCTGTCAAGACTTTGAAGCTCAATGGCTACGAGCCAACGGCTAAGAATGTTGCGACCAATGCTTGGCCACTATGGTCGTACGAGCATATGTATACATTGGGCAAGCCGACTGGTCTGGCAGCAGAGTTTCTGGACTACATGCTGTCAGACGAAGTTCAGGATGGAATCGTCTCAGGAATGGGCTATATTTCCATCAAAGAAATGCAGGTCAGCAAGGATGCTGATGGAAATGTTACGAGCTTAAAAGGAGATAGCAAATGAGAAATGAAGAATTAGCAAAAAAATTACTATCCCCTTCGAAAAACTCTCGTCTGGAAAAATTTGGTAAATATATCACCTTTGCCTGCCTGGCTTTAATCGTCCTGATTGTAGCCATGATTTTAATCTTCGTAGCACAAAAAGGGCTGTCGACCTTCTTTGTCAACGGAGTTAATGTATTTGAATTCTTGTTTGGCTCCACTTGGAATCCGTCAGGTAAGGAATTCGGTGCCCTTCCGATGATTTTGGGTTCCTTTATCGTTACCATTCTGTCAGCATTGATTGCAACTCCCTTTGCTATTGGAGCAGCCGTCTTTATGACTGAAGTATCGCCTAAAGGAGCTAAGATTCTTCAGCCTGCGATCGAGCTCTTGGTCGGGATTCCGTCTGTTGTGTACGGATTTATCGGCTTGCAGGTTGTTGTTCCCTTTGTTCGGACTGTTTTTGGTGGTACCGGATTTGGGATTTTGTCTGGTATTTTTGTGCTCTTTGTCATGATTTTGCCGACAGTAACCTTTATGACGACGGACAGTCTTCGTGCTGTGCCGCGTCACTACCGTGAAGCTAGTCTAGCTATGGGCGCAACGCGCTGGCAGACCATTTGGCGGGTAACACTCAAGGCTGCTCGCTCAGGTATTTTTACAGCAGTGGTCTTTGGAATGGCACGTGCCTTCGGTGAAGCCCTGGCTATTCAGATGGTTGTTGGTAACTCTGCAGTGGTCCCAACCTCTCTGACAACGCCAGCAGCTACACTAACCTCTGTCTTAACCATGGGGATCGGAAATACCGTTATGGGAACAGTAGACAATAACGTTCTCTGGTCTCTGGCTTTGGTGCTCTTGATGATGAGCTTGGCCTTTAACAGTGTCATTAAACTGATTACAAAAGAAAGAGGTAAGAAAAACTATGCACGCTAAGAAATTAGATAAATTGGCGACTGGTATCCTCTACACGATAGCTGGTATCATTGTTGCCATCCTTGCCTCTCTGATTCTTTATATTCTGGTAAGAGGCTTGCCGCATATTTCTTGGTCTTTCCTGACTGGAAAATCTTCTTCCTATCAGGCTGGAGGTGGTATTGGGATTCAGCTCTACAATTCCTTCTTCTTATTGGTGATTACTTTGATTATCTCTGTTCCTCTCTCTATGGGGGCTGGAGTTTATCTGTCAGAGTATGCTAAGAAAGGACCAGTGACCAACTTTGTCCGCACCTGTATTGAAATCCTGTCCTCGCTGCCATCCGTGGTAGTCGGACTCTTTGGCTATTTGATTTTCGTTGTCCAGTTTGAGTATGGCTTTTCTATCATCTCTGGTGCCTTGGCGCTGACTGTCTTCAATCTGCCTCAGATGACTCGTAACGTCGAGGATAGCTTACGCCACGTTCACCATACACAGCGTGAAGCAGGACTAGCTCTCGGAATTTCCCGCTGGGAAACAGTGCTGCATGTGGTCATTCCAGAGGCTCTGCCAGGGATTGTGACAGGGATTGTCCTTGCTTCTGGTCGGATTTTCGGTGAAGCAGCTGCCTTGATCTATACTGCGGGTCAATCTGCGCCGGCTCTGGATTGGTCTAACTGGAACATTTTCAGCATTACCAGCCCGATTTCGATTTTCCGTCAAGCGGAGACGCTGGCCGTCCATATCTGGAAGGTTAATAGTGAGGGAACCATTCCTGATGGCACTGTGGTGTCAGCAGGATCAGCAGCGGTGCTTCTGATTTTTATCTTGATTTTCAACTTTGGAGCCCGCAAACTCGGTTCTTACTTGCACAAGAAATTAACCTCTGCATAAAGGAGAAGCAATGACAGAATATAATTGGAATGAAAAACATATCATTACTTTTCCTGAAGAAAAGGTAGCCCTTTCGACCAAGGATTTGCATGTTTACTACGGTAAAAAAGAATCCATAAAGGGCATTGATATGCAGTTTGAAAAGAATAAAATCACAGCTCTGATTGGTCCGTCTGGTTCAGGGAAATCAACCTATCTCCGTAGTCTCAACCGTATGAATGATACGATTGATATTGCCAAGGTAACAGGGCAAATTCTTTACCAAGGAATAGACGTCAATCGTCCTGATATCAACGTTTACGAGATGCGTAAGCACATCGGCATGGTCTTCCAACGGCCCAATCCATTTGCCAAGTCTATTTATCGCAACATTACCTTTGCCCATGAACGTGCTGGTGTAAAAGATAAAAAGATTTTGGATGAGCTTGTTGAAACTTCGCTCAAACAAGCCGCACTTTGGGACCAAGTCAAGGATGATCTTCATAAGTCAGCCTTGACTTTGTCAGGCGGCCAGCAGCAAAGGCTCTGTATTGCCCGAGCTATTTCGGTTAAGCCAGATATCTTGCTTATGGACGAGCCGGCTTCTGCGCTGGATCCAATTGCTACCATGCAGCTGGAAGAGACCATGTTTGAGCTCAAAAAGGACTATACGATTATCATCGTGACTCACAATATGCAGCAGGCTGCCCGTGCCAGTGACTACACCGGCTTCTTTTATCTGGGGGATTTGATTGAGTACGACAAGACCGCCAATATCTTCCAAAATGCCAAACTGCAGTCGACCAATGACTATGTTTCTGGTCATTTTGGTTAGAGCTGAAGAAACTAAAGGAATGAATTTATGACAGAACCTATTTTGCAAGTCAAGGACTTGTCGGTTTATTATAATAAAAAGAAAGCACTCAATAGTGTCTCCTTGGACTTTATGCCTAATGAAATTACTGCCTTGATTGGACCATCAGGTTCAGGGAAATCTACCTTGCTCAAGGCTATCAACCGTATGGGTGATTTGAATCCAGAAGTAACAACGACTGGCACGGTCATCTATAACGGACACAATATCTACAGTCCTCGGACGGATACGGTAGAGTTGCGTAAGGAAATTGGCATGGTTTTCCAGCAGCCTAATCCCTTCCCAATGACCATTTATGAAAATGTTGTCTATGGACTGCGCATCAACGGTGTCAAGGATAAACAAGTTTTAGATGAAGCGGTGGAGCGTTCCTTGATCGGGGCCTCTATCTGGAACGAAGTGAAAGACCGTTTACATGATTCCGCTATCGGTCTCTCTGGTGGTCAACAGCAGCGGATTTGTGTAGCACGCGTTTTGGCTACCAGTCCGAAAATTATCCTCTTGGATGAGCCAACGTCAGCGCTAGATCCAATCTCTGCGGGTAAAATTGAGGAAACTCTCTATGGACTTAAGGACACCTATACCATGCTCTTGGTGACGCGCTCCATGCAGCAGGCTTCTCGGCTTTCGGATAAAACAGGCTTCTTCTTGGGTGGCGATTTGATGGAGTTTAATGATACTAAGGAGATGTTCCTCAACCCACAAAATAAGGAAACAGAAGATTATATTACAGGAAAATTTGGATAAGGAGTTGAATGATGTTACGATCTCAATTTGAAGAAGATTTGGAGAAATTGCACAATCAGTTCTACGCGATGGGACAAGAAGTGCTCTCACAAATCAACCGCACGGTACGTGCTTTTGTCACGCATGACCGTGACTTGGCAAAGGAAGTCATCGAAGATGATGCAGAAGTAAATGAATACGAAGTGAAATTGGAAAAGAAATCATTTGAAATGATTGCCCTCCAACAACCTGTTTCTCAAGACCTTCGTACCGTCTTGACCGTTCTCAAGGCTGTTTCAGACTTAGAGCGTATGGGAGACCATGCAGTATCCATTGCAAAAGCGGCTATTCGTATGAAGGGTGAACAGCGTATTCCAGCTGTCGAGGACGAAATTAAAAAGATGGGCCGCGATGTGAAAAATTTCGTTGAAGCCGCCCTTGATCTCTACCTGAATGGTTCTGTAGATCAAGCCTATGAAGTAGCAGCCATGGATGAAAAAATCAACCATTATTTTGATAGCATTCGTGATCTGGCTACGGAAGAAATCAAGAAAAATCCTGAAGCTATCGTTACAGGCCGTGATTATTTCCAGGTTATTTCTTTCTTGGAACGTATCGGCGATTATGCCAAAAACATCTGCGAATGGGTCGTTTACTTTGAAACGGGTAAAATTATTGAATTATAATATATGTTAAAGAGACAAGCTAAGCTTGTCTTTTTTGTTTTGGGAGGAGAAAAGCTAATGACAGGATGGCTTTAAAATGATTAGTTTATGTTTGAAGTCAAAAATCAATTTTGGTTCAGTTGGAATGAGTATAAAGTCACTAAATATGGTAGAATAGTAAGAGATGAATCTTGAATGGAGGTTGGTTTAATACCAGCCCCTTCAATTAGATGAGGAGAAAAACATGCAAGCAGTTGCACATTTTATTGATACGTTCGTTCCAGAGCACTATGATCTCTTTTTGGATTTAAATCGTGCGAATAAGACTTTCTCAGGGAAAGTTACCATTACCGGTGAAGCCAAAGCTGAGAAAATTTCCTTACACCAAAAGGATTTGACGATTGAAGCCGTAGAAGTGGCTGGACAAGCTCGCCCCTTCACTCTTGATAATGACAATGAAGCTCTTTATGTTGAATTAGCATCAGCAGGTCCTGTGGAAGTAAACTTGACTTATACAGGTAAGATTACAGACAATATGACAGGGATTTACCCATCTTACTATACAGTGGATGGAGTGAAAAAAGAAATTATTTCTACCCAGTTTGAGAGCCATTTTGCCCGCGAAGCCTTTCCAAGTGTGGATGAGCCAGAAGCTAAGGCAACTTTTGATTTGGCTTTGAAATTTGACCAAGCAGAGGGCGAACTGGCCTTGTCCAACATGCCTGAGATCGACGTTGAAAACCGGAAAGCGACAGGCATTTGGAAGTTCGAAAGAACGCCTCGCATGTCTTCCTATCTCTTGGCCTTTGCTGCTGGGGATATGCAAGGTATTACTGCTAAAACTAAAAACGGTACTTTGGTTGGTGTTTATGCAACCAAGGCCCACCCAGCCAGCAACTTAGAATTTGCTTTGGACATTGCGGTTCGCTCGATTGAATTTTACGAAGAATACTACGGTGTCAAATATCCAATTCCTCAGTCGCTGCACGTAGCTCTGCCAGACTTTTCATCTGGTGCTATGGAAAACTGGGGTCTGGTGACCTACCGTGAGATTTACCTCTTAGTAGATGAAAATTCTACGGTATCCAGCCGTCAAGATGTAGCACTAGTTGTTGCTCATGAGCTGGCTCACCAATGGTTTGGAAACTTGGTCACTATGAAGTGGTGGGATGACCTTTGGCTCAACGAAAGTTTTGCCAACATGATGGAGTATGTCTGTGTCAATGCGATTGAACCAAGCTGGAATATCTTTGAGAATTTCCAAACCACAGGTGTGCCTTTGGCGCTTAAGCGCGATGCGACAGACGGAGTTCAGTCGGTCCATGTGGAAGTGAAGCACCCTGACGAAATCAATACTTTGTTTGATCCGGCTATCGTTTATGCTAAGGGAAGCCGCCTTATGCACATGCTTCGTCGTTGGTTGGGTGATGAGGCCTTTGCTAAAGGATTGAACGCTTACTTTGCTAAACACCAGTATGGAAATACCATTGGTCGTGACCTTTGGAATGCCTTAGGAGCTGCTTCTGATCGCGATGTAGCAGCCTTTATGGACTCTTGGTTGGAACAGCCAGGCTACCCTGTATTGACGGCTACAGTAGAAAACGATACATTGAAACTCTCTCAAAAACAATTCTTTATTGGGGAGCACGAAGATAAGAAACGCACTTGGGTCTTGCCTTTAAATAGTAATTGGAAAGGTTTGCCAGATACGCTGGAGACAGAAACCCTGGAAATTCCAAATTATTCTGCCTTGGCTGCTCAAAACCAAGGTGCCCTGCGCTTCAATACTGAAAATACAGCCCACTATATCACGGACTATCAAGGTGTCTTGCTTGAGCAGATTTTAGATACCATTACAGACTTGGATAGCACCAGCAAGCTTCAAGTAGTGCAAGAGCGCCGTCTCTTGGCTGAAGCAGGCAGCATTTCATTTGCTGATTTGGTTCCAGTTATTGAAAAACTAACAGCAGAAACCTCCTATTTGGTTGTCTCAGGAGTCAAAGCCGTTCTGAATGGTCTCGAGCTCTTTGTGGACGAAGGAAGCGAGTGCGAGAAAGCATATAACGAATTGGTTGTTAAACTTATCAAATTCAACTTTGATCGTCTAGGCTTTGAAGCAAAAGAAGGGGAAAGTGATGAAGATGAGCTGGTTCGTCAGATCGTTGTAGGAGGTCTGATTGCAGCTGATGACCAAACAGCAAGTCAAGAAGCAAGCCGTATTTTTGCTGCTCATCAAGAAGACTTGGAGAAATTGCCTGCAGCTATTCGCTTGCATATTCTCATCAATCAAATCAAGCATTATGAGAGCAAAGAATTGGCCGACCAATACTTGAATGATTATGTTTCAACAGTTGACGGTAGCTTCAAACGCCAATTGGCATCTGCTTTGGCTTACACTAAGGACGCAGAGACACTTGCTCGTATCTTGGAATCTTTAAAAAACAAGGATATCGTAAAACCACAAGATTTGGCAATGAGTTGGTACCTCCCTCTCTTAAATCACCAATTTACTCAAGCTACTGCTTGGACTTGGGCGCGTGAGAATTGGGATTGGATTAAGGCGGCTCTGGGAGGCGACATGAGCTTCGACAAATTCGTCATTTATCCAGCTAATGCCTTCAAGACAGCAGAAAGACTAGCAGAATACAAGGCTTTCTTTGAGCCGCAGCTTGACGATATGGCTATCAGCCGTAATATCAGCATGGGAATTAAGGAAATCGCAGCGCGTGTTGACTTGATTGATCGTGAAAAAGCAGCAGTTGAGACAGCAATCAAGGCATCAGTTTAGCCTAATGAAAAGATCAGATTATAACATCTGGTCTTTTTTGTTGTTTAGAGTCCCATAGTTTCAGTCTTCTTTAAGAAAAAATTCAGTCCCGTTTAAGCAAAACTCCCTATAATAACCCTAACACGTGAAAAGATGTGAACTTGTGTAATCAAACTTTATATTGCTTCATAGTGTTAAAATCCATGAAAATATAAAATGTAGAAAGAGGAAAACTTTAAAATGGATATGGAAAAAATGATTGTAGTTAAAAAGAGTACCAAATGGTGGATGACAGCAGTAGCTAGTGCCTCTTTAGCTGTCGGAGCAATTGGTGGCTATGGAATTGGTGCCTTGACCCAGAAAAGCCCACAACAGAGCTCAGTGCAAGCCACTATGACTCAGCAAAACAAGCAAGATGGCAGGATGCCAGGTCAAGGTGGTCAACCTCCTCAAGGTCAGGGACAGGGAAATGAAAATGGTATGCCACCACAGATGGGGGGACAAAACGGTCAAGATGGCCAAGGCGGTCCTGAAGGTGGAGGTCAGCCACCACAAGGAAATGGTCAGCCAGGGGGACCCCAAGAAGGAAATCAATCAAAAAAGAAGCCATCAAACGCTGATGGCACAACAAAAGATGATAAGAATAGCGAAAATAACTCGAAAACAACAAATTCTTAAAGCATTTTCGACAAGTCATGATATAATAGAAAAGGATAAGTGAAGATAGAATGAGAGTGTTTACCATGTCTCTATTTAAACTACACAGCATAAGCTTTTTCTAGAAAGGGAGGAACAGGATGATTAAGATTCTATTAGTGGAGGATGACCTCGGTCTGTCAAATTCAGTATTTGATTTTTTAGATGATTTTGCAGATGTCATGCAGGTCTTTGATGGCGAAGAAGGACTATACGAGGCAGAAAGCGGCGTGTATGACCTGATTCTACTGGACTTGATGCTTCCTGAAAAGGACGGCTTCCAAGTGCTTAAAGAATTGCGTGAAAAAGGGGTCACCACTCCTGTCCTCATCATGACTGCCAAGGAAAGTATCGATGATAAAGGCCATGGTTTTGAACTCGGTGCTGACGATTACCTGACTAAGCCTTTTTATCTGGAAGAGCTTAAAATGCGGATTCAGGCCTTGCTCAAACGTTCTGGTAAGTTTAATGAAAATACCCTGTCCTATGGCGATGTGACGGTCAATCTTTCGACCAATTCGACTCTGGTTGACGGAAAGGAAGTTGAGCTACTGGGTAAAGAGTTTGATTTGTTGGTATACTTCCTCCAGAATCAAAATGTCATTTTGCCTAAGACTCAGATTTTCGATCGTTTGTGGGGCTTTGACAGCGATACGACGATTTCTGTGGTGGAAGTCTATGTATCCAAGATTCGGAAAAAATTGAAAGGAACGGCTTTTGCGAATAATCTTCAAACCCTTCGCAGTGTCGGTTACATTTTAAAGAATGCTGAATAAACTCAAAAAAACCTTTTATGCGGATGATTTTTCTTATTTCATTCGCTATTTTGGTGTGTTCACCCTGATTTTCTCGGCCATGACGCTCATTATTATCCAAGTTATGCGCTCTAGCCTTTATACAACCGTTGATGATAATCTCAAAAGTCTCAGTCAAAATCCCGCCTGGGTGGCCAATCTAGCCTATCGGACGACGGGGCGGCAATACCAAGAGCCAGAGAATAAGGATTCAGAGCATGAGCAGGCTTCCAATATCAAGATTGAGGAACCGGGCAGGGCAAATGTCAGTGCCAATACCTCAGCTATTCTTTTGAATGATGATTATCAGAATGTATCGGCAAAAAATGGCTTTTTAAACTTTGATGCGATTAAATTTAATAAACGATTCCTTAATCAAATCAAGCAAATACAACTAACTAATAGCTATGGACAGGTTGAGAGTTATCGGGCTTATATGTTTGACATTGATCCAGATGATGAAATTGAAAATGTCAAATACGCGGTTGTCATGACCAGTATCAGCCAGCTGGAGCAGACTAGTGAAAAGCATGAAAAGCTGATTGCGATTGTCATGATTAGCTTCTGGGGTATTTCCTTGATTGCCAGTATCTATCTAGCGCGGATGAGTGTCAAACCTCTCTTGGACAGCATGCAGAAGCAGAAATCCTTTGTTGAAAATGCTAGCCACGAATTGCGGACGCCTCTGGCCGTTCTGCAAAATCGTCTGGAATCTCTCTTCCGCAAGCCTGAAGCCACGATTATGGAGTCTAGTGAGAGCATCGCATCTAGTTTAGAGGAAGTGCGAAATATGCGTCTGTTGACCACCAACTTACTCAACCTAGCTCGGCGCGATGACGGTATCAAGCCAGAATACGGTGAGGTCACGCCAGACTTCTTCACAACAGCTTTTTCTAACTATGCTATTATTGCAGAGGAGAGCGACAAGGTCTTTGATTTCAAAAATCTTGTTTCAAAATCAATCACGACAGACAAGGTCTTGCTCAAGCAGGTCATGACAATCCTTTTTGATAATGCCATCAAATACACAGAGGAAGATGGAGAGATCTACTTTGTAGCCTCCGCCAATGATCGGAGCTTGACCTTGCGGATTTCTGACAATGGCCCAGGGATTGCGGGCGATGACAAGAAAAAAGTCTTCGATCGTTTTTATCGGGTGGATAAGGCACGGACTCGTCAAAAAGGTGGATTTGGACTAGGACTTTCCTTGGCGAAACAAATCGTTGACGCCTTAAAAGGAACCATCACAGTCAAAGACAACAAACCGCGTGGAACCATCTTTGAAATCAAAGTTCCTCTTAGGTCAGATATTAGAAAACGAATCAGCAAAAGCTGAAAAACTTTTCATATTATTTCAAATTTGACTGCTTTTGCGGTATAATAAAAGAAAGAAATGAGAGAGGTAAAACTATGACATCAAAAATGTTGCATACTTGTTTACGAGTGGAAAATTTAGAGGCTTCGATTGCCTTTTATGAAGATGCATTTGGTTTTAAGGAATTGCGCCGTAAGGACTTTCCAGAGCATGCTTTTACAATTGTTTATCTTGGTTTGGATGGCGATGATTATGAGCTTGAATTGACTTATAATTACGACCACGGACCTTATGTAATCGGTGACGGCTTTGCTCATATTGCTCTTAGCACACCTGATTTGGAAGGTTTGCACGCTGAGCATGCTGCCAAGGGCTACGAAGTGACCGAGCCCAAAGGTCTGCCTGGAAACCCACCAAATTATTATTTCATCAAAGATCCTGATGGTTACAAGGTCGAAGTGATTCGAGAAAGAAGTCTTTAAAAAATAATTAAACTTGTATTTTAGCACTTGTAAGATACAGGTTTTTTAACATTAAAATTATTTTAGGACAATAGTTTAGGGGATAATAGATGAAAAGACAACATGGAAGGAAGCGTAGACGAAAATATAGACTGGTTCTCAGTCTTCTGAATCTGCTTCTTTTAGGACTTCTTATTTTTGGTGGACTGCGAATCCATGAAATGTTTCAGGAAAGGGAGTTCCAGAAAAAGGTTACAGAAGTGATTGCCAAGGAAGAGCAAGAGCATGATGACAATACCGAAAAGCAGGCTGGTAGGATTGGCAGCCATTATGTGGCAGCTTTTTATCCTCTGATGAAGGGGCAACCGCTTCAAAGTGTCAAAGATAAAATCTTGCAGGACAGTCAGAGCATTTCTGATAACAAAAAGCAGAAGGAAAACTTGACGGCTTTGACCTTTTACTATACGGAGGAGAAGTCTACTAGTCTGGCCAATACCAAGGAAGTAGTCATTCAGCGAAAAAATTACAGCATCTCAAAAAGAGACATCAAGTCTGAAGAGGCAAGAGAAGTAGCCTCGACTTATATCAATCAGGAAGGCGCAGCGGTCACTTTGGACAAGCTATTTCAAAATCCAGAAGCTGCCAAGGAAATTTTCCTGAAGGAGTTGACCAGTCAGCTGACCTTTAGACAGGTGGAGGAAAGTCAGCAAACAGCAGCTTTGAATGTTCTACGTGAAATAGAGCTGAGCCAGTGGAATTTTCATTACGAGGATAGTTTATTTTCCATTCATCTGCCCAAAGAAATCAACGGTGTGACGAGCTTGACAGTGCCTCTGTCTAGTTTTTATGACCTAATCCGTCCAGAATATTTGCAGGGAGCTGATTTGGAAGCTTACCAGCAGTATGAAACCAAGCGGCATGAGAAAATGGTTGCCCTGACCTTTGATGACGGTCCCGACAGTAAAACGACTCCTCAGGCCTTGGAAATTCTGAAACGCTACAATGCTAAGGTAACCTTCTTTATGGTGGGACAAAATGTTGCTGCCAATCCAGAACTGGCTAAACGTGTCCTTGATGAAGGCCATCAGCTCGGAATCCATACATGGAGCCATCCGGATTTGACCAAGTTACCTCTGAATCAATCCAAAAAGGAAATCTTAGACACTCAGGAAGCCATTTATAAGGCGACTGGTATCCGACCTATGATCACAAGACCGCCTTACGGAGCCATCAACTCTACGGTTCAAAATGCTGTAGATCAGTCCTTTATTATGTGGAGCGTGGACAGTCTCGATTGGAAAACACGTAATACAAAGGCTATTATGCAGGAGATCGTGAAGACCCAGCCGGGATCTATTATCCTCATGCATGATATTCATCAGACGTCCATCGATGCCCTGCCAAGCGTCCTTGACTATCTGAAGAACAACGGCTATACTCTGGTGACAGTTGATGAACTATTAGAAAATCAGCTTCAACCACATCAGATTTATTACAGCAGAAATTAAAAAAAGCATTGGAAATTTAATATTTCCAATGCTTTTTGCTTTGCCATCATCAAATAAGAATATTGATTACCGTAATTCTCGCTTAAGGACACACATACAGTTCTTGTTTTTTCAAGATGATTTCGCGGACAGAGGCATATTTTTTGAGAGCTTTTAATTCTTCTGGGTGGCTGATGAAGGTGATGACATAGCCTTCCTTGCCCATGCGACCCGTTCGGCCAGAACGGTGGGTGTAGGTTTCCAGATCGCGCGGCACTTCGTAGTTGACTACGCACTCTAGAGAATCAATATCAATGCCACGTGCAACTATGTCAGTCGCCAGCAAGAGTGTGATATCGTAATCTTTAAATTTCTCAAGAATGACCTTGCGGAATTTTACATTGACATCGCTGGCTAGAGAGACCGCACTAGCTCCTCGATACTGAAGCTTTTCTTCGGCGCTGCCCAAATCTGACAAGCTGTTGAAAAAAACTAGTCCACGAAATTCTTCTACATTGGATAGCTTGCGCAAGAGTTCAACCTTGTCACGCTTTTCCACCTGCATATAGAAGTGCTGGATATTGTCCAAAGTCTGGTCGTCAATGCTGATGCGCAGAGTATTTTCAGCGATCTTCTCTTGGTCAAATTTAGCTGTAGCACTCATGTAAATCAGCTGGTGGTCACGCGGTGCATAATGCAGAATCTTATCAACAAACGCATACTGGGAATCACTGAGAAGTTGATCAAATTCATCTAGGATAATAGTGTCAACACTCATCATCTTGATTTTCTTGAGCTTAATGAGCTCAAAAATCCGACCAGGTGTACCAATTAGGATCTCCGGCCCTTTTTTGAGCCGCTCAATCTGCCTTTTCTGGCTATTACCAGAGAGTAGGAGTTGACTGCTCAAGCCCAAAGGCTCCGCCCAAGACTTACAAACATCAAAAATCTGTCCTGCCAGCTCTGTATTTGGAGCTAAAATTAAAAGCTGCTGCGCTTTTTTAGGCTTCAATTTCAATAAGCTGGGAAAGAGATAGGCCAATGTCTTGCCTGTACCGGTCGGACTGATGCCTAGCACCGTTTCTCCCTGGGAAATGGGCTGGAATATTTTTTCTTGGATGGCAGTCAGTTCAGCAAAACCGAGCTGATTTAGCTGTTCCTGCCAGACTGTTGGGAATGTTTCTTTAATCATGGTCAACCTCAAATCTAATACCAGCATCTTTTCTCATGGCAAACAGACACTCATGCACAGCAGTAGCAGCCTGCAGATAGTCGCTATAAAGTTCTTCCTGGCCACCTTTAAGGACACGAGCAAAAGCCTGAGCCTCTTCCAACATTTGGTGCTCTGCTTGGCGGATAGCTAGACTTTCCGTCTCTCCATTGAGCTTTTGGAAAATGGCAGAGCGGATAAACTCGATACCGTCTAAGGTAAGAGTGCCTTGGTCCGTATAGATTTCAGCTGGCAGCTGGCTATGAATATTTTTTCCAGCTTGAATACGAACCTGAAAATCAGGATAAATCAGACTGCCAGAACCGTTAAGGTCAACGCTATTTGGCAGTTGTTGAGCTGTATAGCAGGTGTTTTGTGGAGCACCAAAGAGTCGGACAGCTGCATAAAGCGTGTAGACGCCCAGATCCATCAGAGCACCGCCTGAGAATTTAGCGGAAAAAACATTGGGCTCCTGTCCACTCAGCAGGGCTCCCATCTTGGAGGAGTATTTGGCATAGGTGAAGTTGGCTCCCCAGATTTTCTTGTCTTTTAGGAAGTCCTGAATGACTGCAAAAGCAGCTTCGTGGTAGTTTCTAGCTGCCTCAAAGATATAAACCTGATGCTCAGCTGCCAGCTTGACCAATTCTTGCCATTCTTCAGGCCTTGATACAGCCGGCTTTTCAACAATGACATGTTTTCGAGCCAAAATGGCTACCTTGGCATGGTTGAAGTGGAGGCTATTGGGACTGGCGATGTAAACTACATCTAGGTCGGCAGATAAGAATTCAATCATATCGGTGTAGAGTGCGACATTTTTATAAGCTTGCGCAAAACGCTCTGCGGCACTCAAGGTTCGTGAGTAAACAGCTGTAAATTCATACTCACCACTCAGTTGAGCTGCTTTGATAAACTCGTGGGAAATGGATCCCGTACCGATGATACCGAGTCGTAACATACTTTCTCCTTTAAAATGATTTTCCTGAATTTTTCTTGATTCACCCTTTCATTATATCATGATTTTGGTATAATAGATAGGATAACAAGTAATGGAGAAAACAATGCAAAACAGACCTATTATTATCGGTGTTACAGGTGGTTCTGGTGGGGGAAAAACCAGTGTATCTCGGGCGATTTTAGATCATTTTCCAAATGAAAAGATTTCTATGATTGAGCATGATTCTTACTACAAGGATCAATCACATTTGACCTTTGAGGAGCGGGTCAAGACCAACTATGACCATCCTTTTGCTTTTGATACAGACCTCATGATTGAGCAGATCAGGGAGCTTTTGGCTGGCCGTCCAGTGGACATCCCAACCTATGACTATACGGAGCACACGCGCAGTAATAAAACCTATCGTCAAGAACCACAGGATGTCTTCATTGTAGAGGGGATTTTGGTATTGGAAGACCAACGCCTCCGCGATTTGATGGACATCAAGATTTTCGTCGATACTGATGATGATGTGCGGATTATTCGTCGGATTAAGCGGGACATGGAGGAGCGTGGACGCAGTTTGGATAGTGTCATTGAGCAGTATTTAGGTGTCGTCAAGCCTATGTACCATCAGTTTATCGAGCCGACCAAGCGCTATGCGGATGTTATCATTCCAGAAGGCGCTTCTAATAAAGTTGCGATTGATTTAATTACCACCAAGATTGAAAAGATTTTGGAGGAAGCTAGAGAAGGATAGAAAGGAAGTCTGGTGTTACACTGGACTTTTTGGGTCAATGATGAAAAAGTTAGTCAAAAGGGAATTTCACTCCCGATCGAAGTTTTTTGCCTGCCTGCTGACCTTTTGCGCAGGATTCGTAGATGCCTACACTTTCATGGAGCGCGGAGGTACCTTGGTCGCTGGACAGACAGGGAATGTTGTTTTTTTGTCCGTTGAGATGATTCATCATAAAACTGGAGAAATTGAAGTGAAACTGGCTACCATGCTGGCTTTCATGCTAGGTATTTTCCTGATAACTGTTTTCCGTCCCTTTTTTGAACAATCAATATGGCGGGTAAGTAGCATTTCACCAATGGTACTCATCTGTACTCTGGTAGGTTTTATGCCAAGTACCGTGCCAAATATGCTGATTGTTCCTCCGATTGCTTTCTGTATGGGGGTCGTTGCAACAGCTTTTGGCGAAGTAGATGGTATAGTCTACAATAATTCCTTTATGACAGGAAATATCAAGAAAACGATGGTGGCTTTTGGGAACTTTGTGCGAACGAAGGAAAAACCATACTTGAAAGAGGGCATTTTCTTTGTTGCTTTGTTAGGAAGCTTTGTCATCGGAGCCATTATTTCGACCTATCTGCTCCAATTTTACGCTTTACGAACGATTTGGATTGTTGCAGGAATTCTATTTGCCTTCATGATGTTCCGCTTGGTTCAGTATGTACGAAGATAAAGGCGAAATGGCTTAGGAATGAAGAAGCCTGATTAGTAAATTATTAAAAAAAAAGAGAAATGAGAGAAATAATATAATACTAGAAGAAGGAGTAGCTGGCCTGCTTCTCTTTCTTTTCCGCATTTATAGTAATAAGGTCACAAAATAATCCAGCGTATTAAAAATTTTCTGAAAATATCGAATTATCTGTTGACAGCCGAATGATACTGTGCTAAAATACTAATCAATAACATTTCAAAAGGAGTCAGTCAAACATGAAGTCAACTCAATTTTCAAACTTTGCTTTGTTGTTGCGTTACTCGGGCTAGTGCGAAAGCATTAGTCCTGTTTGGCTTACCAAGCGGGAGTAAATCAACATCTCGCTTGGCTTCCAGCGAGGTGTTTTTATTTTATTCTTCACGAAAATCTTTGCTAGGATATACTGAGAAAAGCGAACTAAAAGTTCATTTCATAGTTGTATCTCTCATTGATTTTTATAGCTGTTTTAAACGATAAAGAAAGAGGAAAGTCTATGCAAAAAGTTGAGTTTCTTGATACCAGCCTTCGGGATGGTGAGCAGACACCGGGAGTGAATTTCTCTATTAAGGAAAAGGTTGCCATTGCTAAACAACTAGAAAAATGGGGAATTTCTGCTATTGAAGCTGGTTTCCCAGCTGCTAGTCCAGATTCATTTGCGGCAGTGCAAGAGATTGCTAAAGTCATCACTAAAGCTTCCGTCACGGGTCTGGCGCGTTCGGTTAAATCTGACATTGATGCTTGCTACGAGGCACTCAAAGATGCCAAACATCCGCAGATCCACGTCTTTATTGCGACCAGTCCCATCCACAGAGAGTTCAAGCTGAAAAAGTCCAAGGAAGAGATTTTAGAAGCCATTAAGGAGCACGTTTCCTATGCTCGCTCCAAGTTTGAGATTGTCGAGTTTTCACCTGAGGACGCAACACGGACAGAGCTGGATTTTCTGCTTCAAGTTGTCCAGACAGCAGTTGATGCGGGGGCTAGCTACATTAACATTCCTGACACAGTAGGCTTTACCACACCAGAGGAATTTGGCAATATTTTCAAGCATCTGATTGACAATGTCCAAACAGATCGTGAGATTATCTATAGTTCTCACTGTCATGATGATTTGGGAATGGCAGTAGCCAACAGCCTGTCTGCGGTCAAATACGGAGCTAGACGGGTGGAAGGCACTATTAATGGTATTGGTGAGCGTGCTGGTAATGCTGCTCTGGAAGAAGTAGCAGTTGCTTTGGAAATTCGCAAGGATTATTACCAAGTTGAGACAGACATTGTACTTAATGAAACCATCAACACTTCTGAGTTGGTGTCCCGCTTCTCAGGTATTCCAGTGCCTAAGAATAAGGCAGTCGTTGGTGGCAATGCCTTCTCTCATGAGTCTGGTATCCATCAGGATGGTGTTCTTAAGAATCCACTGACCTATGAAATTATCACACCAGAGCTAGTTGGAGTCAAGAGCAATTCACTGCCGCTCGGCAAGCTGTCTGGTCGCCACGCCTTTGTTGAAAAGCTCAAAGAACTGTCTCTGGACTTTGAAGAATCTGAAATTAATGAGCTCTTTGCTAAGTTTAAGGTCTTGGCTGATAAGAAAAATGAAGTCACGGACGCTGACATTCGGGCTCTGATTGCTGGAACGACAGTTGAAAATCCAGAAGGCTTCCACTTTAATGATCTGCAGCTGACGACCAATGACGATCATACCATCACAGCAGATGTGCAGCTGGTTAATGGCGACGGAGAGACGGTCAGCTGTGTGGCAGAAGGCAAGGGAAGTGTCGAAGCTATCTTTAATGCTATTGACCAATTCTTTAACCAGTCTGTTCAACTTTTGGCCTATAACATTGAGGCCGTGACGGACGGAATTGACTCTCAGGCGCGTGTTTTAGTAGCTGTTGAAAATACGGATACAGATACGATTTTCAACTCCTCTGGTATTGACTTTGATGTTCTTAAGGCCAGCGCGATTGCCTATATCCATGCCAATACCTTTGTGCAAAAGGAAAATGCAGGTGAAATCGGCCGTCAGGTATCCTACCACGATCTGCCTGCAAATAATTAGAAGGAAGCGACTATGACAAAAGAAATTGTAGCTCTGGCGGGTGACGGGATCGGCCCAGAAATCATGGAGGCTGGTCTCCAAGTGCTGGCTGCTGTTGCGGACAAGTTCGGCTTTACTTATCATATCACGGAGAAGGCTTTTGGGGGTGCTGGTATTGATGCGGAAGGTCATCCTCTGCCTCAGTCAACTCTAAAAGCGGCTAAGGAGGCGGATGCTATTCTCCTAGCAGCTATCGGCAGTCCCCAGTATGATAATGCTCCAGTTCGTCCTGAGCAAGGATTGCTCGCTCTGCGCAAGGAACTTGAGCTCTATGCCAATATCCGCCCAGTTAAGATTTTCGATGCTCTGAAGCATTTATCGCCTTTGAAAGCTGAAAGAATTGCTGGCGTGGACTTCGTGGTCGTGCGTGAGCTGACTGGTGGGATTTACTTTGGTGAGCATATTTTGGAGGACAGAACCGCGCGTGATATCAACAACTACAGCTATGAAGAGGTGGAGCGAATTGTCCGTAAGGCATTTGATATTGCGCGTGGTCGCAGAAAGCGCGTGACCAGTATTGATAAGCAAAATGTGCTAGCGACCTCCAAACTCTGGCGCAGAGTAGCAGATGAGGTGGCCAAGGATTATCCAGATGTGACCTTGGAGCACCAGCTGGTGGACAGCGCTGCTATGCTCATGATTACCAATCCTGCTAAGTTTGATGTTGTAGTAACAGAAAATCTCTTCGGAGATATTCTATCCGACGAGTCCAGTGTCTTATCAGGTACGTTGGGAGTTATGCCATCGGCCAGTCATTCGGCAGCTGGACCAAGTCTTTATGAGCCAATCCATGGTTCGGCTCCAGATATTGCGGGGCAGGGCATTGCCAACCCTATCAGTATGATCCTTTCTGTGGCCATGATGCTGCGGGATAGTTTTGCAGAGCTAGAAGCTGCAGAAGCGATTGAAGCAGCGGTTGAGAAGACTTTGGCTCAGGGTATTTTAACCCGAGATCTGGGTGGTCAGGCAGGGACAGCTCAAATGACGGAGGCCATTATCAATAACTTATGAAATGGATATTAACAGGTATTTGCCTGCTATGGAACCTTGTCGTTTTCCTGCTTTATGGCTGGGATAAGCGAAAGGCTAAGAAAAATCACTACCGCATTCCAGAGAAGACTTTGCTCTTGTCAGCTTTAGTAGCCGGAGGTTTGGGCGCTTTATTAGGCGGTCGCCTCTTTCATCACAAGACCAGGAAATGGTATTTTTGGCTGGCTTGGTTTGGCGGAATAATAGTGGAAATTGGAATTTTGTATTACATATGGAGAAGTTAGTATGGCTGGAAAATCGATTTTTGATAAGATTTGGGAAAGACACGTAATAACAGGCCAAGAAGGTCAACCCCAGCTTATGTATGTGGATCAGCATTATATTCATGAAGTAACCAGCCCTCAGGCTTTTCAAGGACTTCGAGATGCCGGTCGCAAGGTTAGACGACCGGACTTAACTTTTGGAACTTTTGACCATAATGTTCCTACGGTCAATATCTATGATATCCGGGATGTGATTTCCAAGGCTCAGATTGATAAGCTCTCTGAGAATGTCAAGGATTTTGGCATCGAGCATGCGGCTCACGGATCGGAACTGCAAGGGATTGTTCATATGGTTGGACCGGAAACAGGTAAGACACAGCCAGGCAAATTCATCGTCTGCGGTGATAGTCACACGGCCACTCACGGAGCTTTTGGAGCTATTGCTTTTGGAATTGGTACTTCGGAGGTAGAGCACGTCTTTGCAACGCAGACCATTTGGCAAGTCAAACCCAAGAAAATGCTGGTCAAATTTACCGGAGTGCCACCTAAAGGTGTTTATTCCAAGGACTTCATCCTCGCTTTGATTGCCAAATACGGTGTAGCTGCAGGTGTTGGCTATGTGGTCGAGTATGCCGGTGATGCCATTGATCATTTGACCATGGAAGAGCGCATGACCATCTGCAATATGTCCATTGAGTTTGGCTCCAAGATGGGCATTATGAATCCTGATCAGAAGACCTATGATTACGTTAAAGGTCGGCCGGGCGCTCCCAAGGACTTTGAGGCGGCAGTGGCTGATTGGAAGACTCTGGTCAGTGATTCTGATGCTGTCTATGATAAGGTCATTGAGATGGATGTTTCCCAGTTGGCACCTATGGTGACTTGGGGAACCAATCCTTCTATGGGAGTGGAATTCGGTGCGGCTTTCCCGGAAATTCGCGATATGAACGATGAGCGGGCCTACAATTACATGGACCTCTCTCCGGGTAAGAAAGCAGAAGATATTGAGCTGGGTTATATCTTTATCGGCTCTTGCACCAATGCCAGACTCAGCGATTTGCAGCTGGCAGCTAAGTTTGTCGCTGGTAAGCATATCGCTCCCAATCTAACAGCTATCGTCGTGCCAGGCTCTCGTCCGGTCAAGCGGGCTGCTGAAAAGATGGGACTGGATAAAATTTTCGTGGATGCAGGCTTTGAGTGGCGCGATCCGGGTTGCTCCATGTGTCTGGGAATGAATCCAGACAAGGTGCCAGACGGAGTTCACTGTGCCTCGACCAGTAATCGGAATTTTGAGGATCGTCAGGGATTTGGCGCTAAAACCCATCTTTGCAGTCCAGCCATGGCAGCAGCGGCAGCCATTGCCGGGCACTTCGTAGACGTCCGCCAGCTACCGGAGGTCCAGTAAGGAAGTTTTATGGAAAAATTTACAATCTACACGGGGACAACAGTCCCCCTCATGAACGATAATATTGATACGGACCAAATTTTGCCCAAGCAGTTTCTCAAGTTGATTGATAAAAAAGGCTTTGGTAAGTATCTCATGTACGCTTGGCGTTATCTGGACAATCGGTACACCGAAGATCCTGATTTCGTCTTTAACAGACCGGAGTATCGCAAGGCGACTATTCTGATTACAGGGGATAATTTCGGAGCGGGTTCCTCTCGCGAGCACGCTGCCTGGGCCTTGGCTGACTATGGCTTCAAGGTAGTCATTGCTGGATCTTTCGGCGATATTCACTACAATAACGAGCTGAATAACGGAATGTTGCCTATCGTTCAGCCGCTCGAAGTCCGGCAAGCTTTGGCTAATCTGAAGCCGACGGATGAAGTGACGGTGGATTTGGAGCAGCAGAAGATTTTTTCACCAGTGGGAGAATTCTCCTTTGACATTGATGGAGAATGGAAGCACAAGCTCCTCAACGGTCTGGATGATATCGGCATTACTCTACAGTATGAGGATTTGATTGCAGAATATGAAAAAAATCGTCCCTCTTATTGGCAGTAAAATTGTTTTCAATATATTAAGAAAATTCTGAAAACATCTTGTCTCCGATAAAAATATATGGTAAAATAAATCTTAATTTAATAGAAAAGGAAGAAACTTATGACAAAACACATTCAATGGAACGGAACTCTTTCACAAGAAGGTTATGACATCCTGAAAGGCGATGGCGGCTGTATCGTTTGCCCGACTAAGGTGGGTTACATTATTATGACTAGCGATAAGGCAGGATTGGAGCGTAAGTTCGAAGCTAAGGCTCGTAACCGTAATAAGCCAGGTGTTGTCCTCTGTGGCAGTATGGATGAGCTTCGTGCTTTGGCGCAGCTAAATCCGGAAATTGAAGCTTTTTATCAAAAGCATTGGGATGAAGATATCCTCTTGGGCTGTATCCTTCCATGGAAGCCAGAAGCTTTTGAAAAGCTCAAAGCCTATGGTGACGGTCGGGAAGAGCTGATGACAGATGTTCGTGGCACGAGCTGTTTTGTTATTAAGTTTGGTAAGGCGGGCGAGCAGCTGGCAGCTAAGCTTTGGGAAGAAGGCAAGATGGTTTATGCATCCTCAGCCAACCCATCCGGTAAAGGAAACCGCGGCAAGGTCGAAGGAATTGGCGAGCGCATCGAAAACGCTGTTGACCTCGTCATTGAAGCAGATGACTATGTAGCCTCTATCCAGCCAGACAAGACCATTGAAACTCGCTACGAGCAAGGTGTTATGGTCTCAATGGTTGACAAGGATGGAAAACTGATCCCAGAACAAGGTGGCCAGCGTTCCATCTCACCAGCACCAGTGGTCATCCGCAAAGGCTTGGACATCGACAAAATCATGATGCACCTGTCTGATACCTTTAACTCATGGGATTACCGTCAGGGTGAATATTACTAATATAAAAATATAAAAAAGAAGCTCAGTGTAGGAGAGAAGACCTCTTAGACACTGGGTTTTTTTGTTTTGAACTTTGAGTTTAAAGAACTTTATCCAATTTTAAATTATTTCGAAATCGAATAAAATTCTTGACAAGTGTAATATCGGGTGTTACAATAAACAAAAACAATTCGATATAGAAATAAATTAGAGGAAGTATGAAAGATAGTCATTTAGTTGCCCATCATATTCGTTTGTTGAATGGGCGGATTTTTCAAAAGTTACTGAGTCAGGATCCTGAGGCTCTTTATCGGAGTGAACAGGGCAAGATTTTAGCGGTTTTATGGAATAGTGAGACAGGTTGTGCTACGGCGACAGATATCGCGCTTGCGACTGGTCTCGCGAATAATACGCTGACGACTATGATTAAGAAACTTGAGGAGCAAAACCTAGTCATCATTAGCCCATGTGGAATAGATAAGAGAAAGAAATATGTCAAGTTGACAGAGCAGGGTTGGTCCCAGAAAGAATTTGGCTATCGTATCAGTCAAAAATTGGATGCAATTTTTTATAAAGGATTCACTGAGGAAGAAATTCGCCAGTTTGAAAATTATCAGGAACGTATTTTAGCCAATCTGAAAGAGAAAGCAAATGAGGCATAAATCATGTCAAAACAAGTTGAAAATGCGCAAAATTTATATATTCATGCCATTCAAGACGGGTGTGTTGCTGAGGCTCAAGCTCAGTCTGTAGGGGATACTTATATCCAACACTCGACAGGTGTGCCAGATGGGAAAGAAGGGTTTGCGGCTTTCTTTGCAAATTTCTTTGAGCGTCATCCCGAGCGTGAGATGAAAATTGTCCGCACCATTGAGGATGGCAATCTAGTCTTTGTCCATGTCCATCAATTTCTCAATGGCGGGGAAGCTCAATGGGTGACGACTGATACTTTCCGTGCGGATGAGAATGGTCGTATCGTGGAGCATTGGGATGTCATTGACTACTATCGTGCTCCGGAAAATGGACAGTTAGACCAGATCTTTGGAGATTTTGAAATCACGGATTTGGACAAGACAGCGGAAAATAAAAAAATCGTTCGTCGTTTCTTGACAGAAATTTTCCAAAATGGCGAACTAGAGCAGTGGAGTGATTATGTGGCAGAAGATTTGATTCAGCATAATCATGAGATTGGACAAGGAAGTCAGGCTTATAAAGACTATGTAGCTGATCACGGGGTTTCTTTTGACTTTGTTTTCCAGCTTTTGGGACAAGGAAACTATGTGGTCAGCTATGGGCAGACTCAGATCGATGGTGTGGCTTATGCTCAGTATGATATCTTCCGTCTAGAAAATGGGAAAATTGTGGAGCATTGGGACAATAAAGAAGTCATGCCTAAGGTAGAAGACTTGACCAACCGAGGGAAGTTTTAAAAGGAGATACTAAGATGAAAGCTGTGCTTGTTAAGGAAGCCGGAGGACCAGAAGTTCTGCAGGTTGTGGAAGTTCCAAAACCTACTGTTAAAGAAGGTTGGACCTTGGTCAAGGTACAAGGATTTGGAATCAACCATAGTGAGATTTTTACTCGTCAAGGACTATCGCCGTCCGTTCAATTTCCACGGATTTTAGGACTTGAATGTGTGGGACTTGTAGAGGAGACCAATCGTCCCGATTTGCAGGTCGGGCAGCAAGTCATCTCCATCATGGGAGAAATGGGCCGTGCTTTTGATGGTGGTTATGCTGAGTATGTTTTGCTACCAGATAAACAGGTTTATCCTGTGAGGACAGAGCTTGCTTTGGAAAGTTTAATCGCACTGCCTGAAACCTACTACACAGCATTTGGCTCTTATCTCAATCTCAAGATTGAGGAGGGAGACAGAGTTCTGGTTCGGGCGGCGACTAGTGGTGTTGGGATTGCTTTTGCAAAACTTCTCAAAGGGCAATTTCCAAATGTCTATCTGACTGGAAGTAGCCGTAGTCTGGGCAAGGAAGAGCAGCTAAAAGAGTCAGGATTTGACCAGGTGATTTTGGACAAGGATGGTGTCTTGCAAACGGAAGAGCAGTTTGACAAGGTCTTGGATCTTGTCGGTCCGAGTGATATTCTTGATACATTTGCTCGGACGGCAGATGGTGGTATCATCTGCTCTTGTGGCTTGCTGGGCGGTCAATGGACTATTCCAGATTTTGACCCTATTGAAATGCTTTACCGCAATCTCTACTTGACTACCTTTGCTTCTGGCAATGTGTCTCAAGACAAGCTTCAAGCTTTGGTGGACTTTGTGGAGCGGTATCAGATAGATGTGCGACCTGAAAAAGTATTTTCTATTGAGCAAATCCAGGACGCTCATGCTTATCTGGAAAGTAGCCAGTCTTTTGGCAAGGTTATCGTAAAAAATGAGGACAAACAATGATTGAATATAAAAATGTAGCGCTACGCTATACAGAAAAAGATGTCTTGAGAGATGTCAATTTACGAATTGAGAATGGTGAATTCATGGTTTTAGTTGGGCCATCTGGGTCAGGTAAGACGACCATGATTAAGATGATTAACCGTCTCTTGGAACCAACTGATGGAAATATTTACATGGATGGCAAGCGCATCAAAGACTATGATGAGCGTGAACTTCGTCTTTCTACTGGTTATGTTTTACAGGCCATTGCCCTCTTTCCAAACCTAACTGTGGCTGAAAATATTGCTCTCATTCCTGAAATGAAAGGATGGAGCAAATCAGATATTGAGCAGAAGACCGATGAATTGCTGGAGCTAGTGGGCTTGCCTGCAGAAGACTATGCTCAGCGTATGCCGAGTGAGCTGTCTGGTGGTGAGCAGCAGCGGGTGGGCATTGTCCGTGCCATTATCGCCCAACCCAAAATCCTGCTGATGGACGAGCCTTTTTCTGCTCTTGATGCCATCTCGCGTAAGCAATTGCAGAGCTTGACCAAGAGTATCCATGACCAGTTTGGGATGACGACAATCTTTGTGACCCATGATACGGACGAAGCTTTGAAATTAGGAGATAGGATTGCTGTTTTACAGGATGGAGAGATTCGTCAAGTAGCAACACCTGAGGAAATCTTATCTGCACCTGCGACCAGCTTCGTAGCAGATTTATTTGGAGGTGTTCAACATGGCTAATTTGTTTTCTACCTTTCAGGAGCGCTTTGGCGAATGGTTGGCAGCCTTAGGGCAACATCTCCAGCTGTCTCTTCTGACCTTATTAGTGGCCATCTTCTTGACCATTCCGCTCGCTATCTATCTTCATAGTCACAAAAAGACAGCCAATTGGGTGTTGCAAATTGCAGGAATCTTTCAAACCATTCCTTCAATGGCCTTGCTGGGGCTCTTTATCCCCCTCATGGGGATTGGTACACTGCCGGCACTGACTGCTCTGGTGATTTACGCTATTTTTCCGATTTTAGAAAATACTGTCACTGCCTTGAATGGAATTGATCCTAGTTTAGAAGAAGCTGGAATCGCCTTTGGGATGACCAAGTGGGAGCGACTCAAAAAGTTTGAACTGCCTCTAGCTATGCCCGTCATCGTGTCAGGAATTCGGACGGCAACGGTAATGATTATCGGAACAGCAACTCTGGCAGCCCTTGTCGGAGCTGGTGGACTAGGTTCTTTTATCCTTCTAGGAATTGACCGTCGCAATGCCAGTCTGATCTTGATTGGAGCTATTTCATCTGCAGTTTTGGCTATTCTTTTCAATAGTCTCCTTAAATGGATGGAAAAGGCTAAGCTTCAGACGGTATTTACAGCTTTTGCTGTCTTAATCATCGGCCTCGGCGCTTCTTACTCGCCGAGTCTGCTTCCCAAGCAGGAGAAGGATCATCTGGTTATTGCTGGGAAATTAGGTCCAGAACCAGAAATTCTTATGAATATGTATAAACTCCTCATCGAGGAAAATACGGATATGACTGTTACGGTCAAACCAAACTTTGGAAAAACCGACTTCCTTTATCAGGCTTTAAAGAAAGGCGATATTGATATCTATCCTGAGTTTACAGGTACGATTACTGGAACTCTCTTGCAGCCTGCTCCAAAGGTTAGCAATGATGCTGAAGAAGTTTTTGAAGCAGCACGCGATGGCATTAAGAAACAGGACAATCTAGTCTTGCTCAATCACATGGCTTATCAAAATACCTATGCGATTGCAGTGCCTAAGAGTGTTGCTAAAGAATACAATCTTAAAACCATCTCTGATCTTAAAGCAGTCCAAGACAAGCTTAAAGCAGGTTTTACCCTAGAATTTAACGACCGTGAAGATGGGAATAAGGGGCTTCAGTCGGTCTATGGACTGAATCTCAATGTATCAACTATGGAGCCAGCCCTTCGCTATGATGCGATTAAATCAGGTGATATTCAGATTATGGAAGTCTACTCGACTGATCCTGAAATTGAGCGCTATCAACTTCAGATTTTAGAAGACGATAAACATCTTTTCCCTCCTTATCAAGGGGCACCTCTCATGAAGGCTGAATTGTTAGAAAAACATCCAGAATTGGAATCTATTCTCAATAAACTAGCTGGTAAAATTACGGAAAGCCAGATGAGCCAGATGAATTATCAAGTTGGCATTGAAGGTAAAAAGGCCGAAGACGTTGCGCGTGACTTTCTGGTCAAGAAAGGACTTTTAAAAAAATAAGAAGTAAAAGAGTTAGACTTGTTAGGTCTAGCTTTTTTGCTTACCCGAGGATAGACAGACTACGGATTGAAGAAGATACATCAGCAATCTTCATCCATTTTTGGTATAATAAAGTATCAATTCATGGAGGTGTTCCGATGGCATCTAGTCAAGAATATTTGGATTTTATCCTGAAGCAGCTGCAGGGCTTAGGTCAAGAAATCAGCTTTCGTAAGATGATGGGGGAATATTTGCTCTATTATCAAGGCCGCTTATTCGGCGGGATTTATGACAATCGCCTGCTGCTCAAGCCAGTCCAGCCTGCTCTGACTCTCTTAGAGAATCCAGTCTATGAACTCCCTTATCCAGGTGCAAAGCCAATGCTTCATATAAAAGAAGTAGAAGATGCTGCCTTTCTCTGCAGTTTGATTGAAGCTGTCTATCCTGTCTTGCCAGCACCTAAAAAGAAAAAATAGTCTTTCTGTTCTAATAGATATTTCTAAAATTTTCCGTTGTAATAGACATTTTAAAATTTTTCCTTTATAATGGACTTAAAGGAGGTTTGATCAGCTATGCTTTATATTGCTCTTATTGGAGATTTGATTGAGTCCAAACAGCTAAAAAACCGCAAGCAGGCGCAGCAAGAGTTGCAGGAATTGATGGCGGTGCTAAATAAAGATTATCAGAATTATCTGGTGTCGCCTTTTACCATTACGACAGGAGATGAGTTTCAAGCTTTGTTGCGCCCTAATCCTGAAGTCATGCGGCTCATTGATCAGATTGCCTTAGGCTTTCCTCACCCGATTCGCTTTGGTCTTGGTCTGGGGGAGATTGTGACGGATATCAATCGCGAGCAAAGTATTGGCTCGGACGGTCCAGCCTATTGGAGGGCACGCGCAGCTATTAACGCAGTCCACGAAAAAAATGATTACGGCAGCAGCCGTATAGCTGTATCCTTGGGAGATGAAGAACTCAGTCAGGCGGTCAATACGGTGCTGGCAGCTACTTCGTTTATCCAGAGTAAGTGGAATACCAGTCAGAGAGAGGTGCTCGAGCGGATGCTCATGGAATATATCTATGACGAGAATTTTTCTCATGGAGAAATAGCAGAGCTGCTGCAGATTAGTCCCAGTGCGCTTAGTAAGCGGCTGAAGTCGTCTGGGCTGAAGATCTATCTGAGAAATCGTCGTTTAGCTATGAGAATGATTCTACAGGCAGCAAAGGAGGCTGAACAATGACAAATTTTATGGGATTTTCAGAATTTTTCATGCAGAATCCGATTCTTGTATTGACTTTGCTGGCTCATGTGCTAGCTGATTTTCAGCTTCAAAGTCAGAAAATGGCCGACCTCAAAAGCCGGCGGTTAAATTTTTTGATTCTCCACTTGGGAATTGTTCTCTTGCCCTTGTTACTCTTAGGGCTAGTCCTACCTAAGTATCTGCCATATTTCGGCTTGGTCTGGCTCAGTCATGCGCTTATTGACTTCTTGAAGAATAGGTTGAATTCTTTGATTGTCCGGCATTATGCTCAAAAGTTTGCCTTTATATTGGATCAGGTTTTGCATCTGATAAGCATTTTTGCTCTTTATTTTCTCTTAGGGCAGCAGCAAATTCCAGCTCCTAATTGGCTGTCTGAGCGCTACCTCATGCTGCAAGCTCTCTTTTTCTTCGCCCTTACTGGTAAGCCGATTAATATCCTCTTTAAACTCTTCTTCAGCAAGTATCAGGCAGGAGAAGACAGCGGAGAGACTATTGCGGGGGCTGGTGCCATATTGGGATTTTGGAGCGCTTGATTATGGGACTTTCCCTTATTTTCGGGCAGTTTACTGCCATTGGGTTAGTTTTTACAGCTAAATCTATTGCCCGCTATAATAAGATCTCAGAAAGCCAGTCCTTTGCCGAATACTACCTGATCGGTTCACTTTTTAGCATGATCAGCGTTTTACTGACTTATGGCTTGCTTTATTGGTAATAAAAACTGAGGCTGGGATAGGATTCCCAGTCTTTACTCTAATTCTCATTTGATACAAGGTAAGGAGAAGGCACATGTCCAAAAAATTAGAAGATATGTCTTTAGAAGAATTATGGCAGTTGTTCCCGATTTTCTTAGAGGAGCACAATAAGAACTGGGCAGCTTGGTATAAGGAGGAAAGCAGAAGAATACAAAGTTTTTTGCCAGAAAATCAGTTGTATAAATTGCATCATATTGGTTCCACCTCTATTGAGGGGATATGGGCTAAGCCGATTATTGACATTCTTTTAGAAATTCCTCGAAGTGAAGATATGGGGAGCATCAAGAGAGAATTGCTGGAGCATGGCTACCTGCTTATGTCAGAGTCAGAAGGCCGCATGTCTTTTAACAAGGGCTACACACTGCAAGGTTTTGCTGAACGAGTTTTTCACTTGCATTTGCGCTACTACGGAGACAATGATGAACTCTATTTCCGAGACTATCTGAAAGATCATCCAGCTGTCGCTAAAGACTACGAGCATTTAAAATTAATCTTATGGAAAAAATACGAGCACAGTCGTGATGCCTATACAGAAGCTAAAACCGATTTCATTAGGCAGTACACGCAAAGAGCCAAAAAGCTTTATAAGAGAAGGTATGACGATAAAATTGAATAGCATGATAGTTCTCGGTGCGATGATCGCCTATTCAAGTTAATACGAATAAAAACAAACTTAATACGATTTAATACATATTAAATTCTCATTAATTCTTTTTAATTAGAATATCGTCTTCTTTAGTTGTTTAAGGTTATTAGAAATGTTATAATACTAATCCATACGAGTTAGGAGGTGGAAAATGAGAAAACGGTCTACTATCGCACTCTCAACTTTTCTGTTCATTGCTCTTGTTAGCTTATTTCTAATCTACAATCGGCAAACCAAAGGATTAAATAGTAGAGACTATATTCAGTCAAGCACACCTACCTTGTTTTTCCACGGTTATGGATCGAGTGCCAATGTTGAAAAGCATATGACAGAAGCAGCCCGACAAGCTGGAGTCACTCAAACAATCATCACAGCTACAGTTGATCGTCACGCTCAAGTAACTCTTAAAGGAGATATTCCGAAAGATGCTGTTAATCCAATTGTCATGGTTGAGTTCGAGGACAATCGGAATGCCAACTATGCTCAGGATGGAGAGTATGCAGCAGCAGTTGTTAGAGAGTTGCAAGCAAGATATGGTTTTAAAAAGATGAATTTTGTTGCACATTCTATGGGAAATATGTCTATCCTATTTTACCTATTAGAACATGGTCAAAATGAAGAACTTCCACAACTACAAAAGCAGGTAAATATCGCCAATCATGTCAATGGTTTGGAGGGCATGGATTTGCCGGCTAATTTGACCATTCTAGATTCCAAAACGGGGAAACCTAGTGCCATGAGTGATAGCTATCAAAAACTTCTGGGCTTGCGCGAAATTTATCCGCAAGATCAAGTGGATGTGCTTAATATCTATGGAGATTTTAAAAATCAATCGGATGGTTCTGTTTTAAACGTTTCTTCTCGCAGTCTCAAGTATCTTGTAATTGACAATGCCAAGTCCTATCAGGAAAAACGAGTGACCGGCCCTCTGGCTCAGCATAGCCAGCTGCATGAAAATCCAGAAGTCGATAGACTATTGATTGATTTTCTTTGGGGCAAATGATTTTAAGAATTGCAAGCTATTCTTTGTCTATAAGAAAACTTTAAGCATTTTATACTATTTTGTTCTATGGAAAGTTTTCCTTTCCTATTTGATGTGACAGCGCAATCCGCTGATTATAATCGAAGCTTCTCTAAAACCTTATTGTTTAGAGATAGATTGAGGAGTTAAATGAAATTTAAGAAAACATTACTGACAGCAGGAGCTTTTCTAGCTACTCTCTTTACCGTTTCTACAGCAATGGCTGACACAAACGTTCAAAAAGTCATTGACGAAACCTATGTTCAGCCTGAGTATGTCTTGGGCTATTCCTTGGATGATGGTCAAAAAGAGCAAACGCTTCAGCTCTTAGGCTACAATGCATCGAGTGATTCTAAACCTTTGAAAACTATGACACCTGATGTCTATTCAAAGATTATGAATGTAGCAAATGATCCTAGTTTGCAGCTATATTCTTCTGTTAAGATTAAGAAGTTGGGCAACAAGAAGCCGCTTCAAGTTAAGATTGTTACGCCGCAAAACATCACCAAGGTTACAGAGGATATGTATCGTAATGCAGCAGTTACCTTGGGCGTACAGCATGCAGAAATCACGGTAGCAGCACCGATCCCTGTAACTGGAGAAAGCGCCCTGGCTGGTATCTATTACTCGCTGGAGGAAAATGGAGCTAGCGTTCCTCAGGAAAATAAAGATTTGGCTCAGGAAGAATTGGCAGCCCTTTCAAATATCAACGCCGAGAACCAGGGCAAGGAAGGTTACGATGCTGATAAGCTGAATGTGGCTCTGACAGATATTAAAACAGCTGTTGCTAATGCTAAAAAGAATAACAGCAATTTGACAGAAGCTGATGTCCGTAAAATCGTTGAGGAAACACTGAAAAACTACGGTCTCAGCAGTTCTGTCACAACTGACCAAATCAATCTGATTATTAACTTTGCAGTAAATCTTTCAAACAGCGGAGTCATCACAAATTCTGATTTCACAAAAACGCTCACCGACTTGAAAAACAGTATTGTTTCAAAGGCTGGTGACACATTCAATAATATCAACCTTAACTTTGATGCAAACGGACTTCTTGAAGATGGCGGTAATTTCTTTAGCAATATCTGGAATGCAATCGTCAATTTCTTTAAGGGCCTGCTAGGTCAATAAGACTATCTTCAAAAAAGTAACTAAAAAACCAGCTAGAATCTAGCTGGTTTTTGCATATTTCTTATTCCCACTCCACAGTTGCAGGTGGTTTGCTGGTAATATCGTAGACGATGCGATTGACATGGTCAACTTCATTGACGATACGAACAGAGATTTTTTGCAGAACATCCCAAGGTATCTTGGCAAAGTCAGCTGTCATACCATCGATAGAAGTGATAGCACGAATGGCAATTGTGTAGTCGTAAGTCCGGCCATCGCCCATAACACCGACTGAACGAACGCCAGTGTTGACAGTGAAGTATTGCCAGATATCGCGGTCAAGACCAGCTTTGGCGATTTCTTCGCGGAGAATAGCGTCTGACTCACGGACAGTTTCCAATTTTTCCTCAGTGATTTCACCCATGACACGGATAGCAAGGCCAGGACCTGGGAAAGGCTGGCGCCAGACAATTTCATCAGGCATGCCAAGCTCTGTACCCAAAGCGCGCACTTCATCCTTATAGAGCGTGTTAAGTGGCTCAATTAACTCAAACTGCATATCTTCTGGCAGACCGCCAACATTGTGGTGAGACTTGATGGTCTGAGCAGTATCGGTACCAGATTCGATAACGTCGGTATAAAGTGTGCCTTGAGCCAAGAATTTCACATCTTTCAGTTTGCTGGCTTCATCGTCAAAGACGTAGACAAACTCGTTTCCGATGATTTTACGTTTTTGCTCTGGATCAGATACACCAGCAAGTTTGTCAAGGAAACGCTTAGCAGCATCTGCCTTGACGATATTCAAACCAAATTTTCCGCCCAGCATCTCCATGACCTGATCTGCTTCGCCTTTACGCAAAAGACCATGATCTACAAAGATACAGATCAATTGATCGCCGATAGCTTTATGCAAGAGGACACCTACAACAGAAGAGTCAACACCACCTGATAGGCCGAGCAGGATACGTTTGTCACCGACTGTTTCACGGATTTTTTGAATCTGCATATCAATGAAGTTATCCATAGACCAGTCGCCTTTAGCTCCACAGATATTAAGAGCGAAATTGCGCAAAATATCGTAACCGTACTCAGAATGACGAACCTCAGGGTGGAACTGGATTCCGTAGATTTTCTTGTCAGGATTTTCAATAGATGCAAAAGGACAGTCAGCAGATGTACCAGTGCGGACAAAGTCTGCAGGAATCTCTGTCACCGCATCACCGTGGCTCATCAGGACAAGCTGCTCATCTGGTGTGCCTTCAAAAAGAGGAGAAGTAGTACGTGCTAGTTTGGATTGACCATATTCACGATTGCCGGCATCACCTGCTGGCAATACTTTCCCGCCTAATTTATGAGTCAAAAGCTGCATACCGTAGCAAATCCCTAAAATTGGAATCCCCAACTCAAAGATTTCTGGATCAATATCAAATGAACCTTCTTCATAAACTGAGTTAGGCCCACCTGAAAGGATAATCCCAACAGGACGGATAGCACGGACTTCATCCGCTGTAATCTTATGGCTCTTGAGTTCAGAAAATACACCAATTTCACGGATACGACGTGAAATCAGCTGGTTGTACTGACTGCCGTAATCAAGCACGATGATTTTTTCAACATCTTGCAATTCAGTTGTAGTTGTCATCTTTTCCCTTTCTTGAAAGAAGTAATCTTTTCCCCTCATTTTATCACAAAAATCAAATTTTTCCAAGGTAATAGAGCCAGCTGCAAGTAAAATAAATGAAAAGCTAAGACATTTGTTCTAAAAAATGATAATCAAATAGGATTTCCCTACATTGATTGATATTTAGTTTGACTTTTAAACTAATTGATAATACAATAAATGTATAAAAAAGCTGCTTAAAATCAGAAAAGAGGGCTATTGATGTTACCTGCTTATGTGAAAATACATGATCAAATAAAAAAAGATATTGACGAGGGTATTTGGGAGATTGGCGAGCGTTTGCCAAGCGAACGTGATCTTGCTGAAACTTTCGAGGTCAGCAGAATGACCTTGCGCCAAGCCATCACTCTCTTGGTCGAAGAGGGAGTTCTTGAGCGGCGAGTCGGCAGCGGGACTTATGTCGCAAGCACACGCGTTCAGGAAAAAATGCGCGGAACAACTAGTTTTACAGAAATTATGAAGTCTCAAGGAAAAATTCCGTCCAGCCAGCTGATTTCCTACCGTCGGACACTGCCTAGCGAGCGAGAAGTCGAAAAGCTGGGCATCCATAAGACAGAGAACATCATCCGCATGGAACGGGTTCGCTACGCTGACGATATCCCCGTTGTCTATGAAGTTGCCTCAATTCCAGAGAAATTTATAAAAAATTTCAAAAAAGAAGAAGTGACCAGCCATTTCTTTCAAACCCTGCAAGAGCACGGCTATAAAATTGGCAAGTCCCAACAGACCATTTACGCCCGTTTGGCCAAGGAGAAAATCGCTAAATACCTAGGAATCCCCCGTGGTCATGCCATTTTAGGCTTGACACAAGTTTCTTATTTTGATGATGGAACGGCCTTTGAGTACGTAAAAAGCCAGTATGTCGGCGAACGCTTTGAATTTTATTTGGAAAACAAATAATTACATAATTTAAATTACGTTATAAAAAAACTGTCATTCGGCAGTTTTTTTATAATTCTTCATTTTCAAACCTATCGAAAGAGTGGAGTTTAAAGGGATTATTTGGTATAATATTCTTTATGGAAATTGAAAAAACAAATCGAATGAATGCTCTGTTTGAGTTTTATGCGGCTTTGCTGACCGACAAGCAGATGAACTATATTGAGCTCTACTATGCGGATGACTACAGCCTTGCTGAGATTGCCGAGGAGTTTAATGTGAGCCGCCAAGCTGTCTATGACAATATCAAGCGGACAGAGAAAATTCTGGAAGACTACGAAATGAAACTGCACATGTACTCTGACTATATCGTCCGAAGTCAGATTTTCGATCAGATTATGGAAAAATACCCTGACGATCCCTATTTGCAGGAGCAGCTTGCGGTTTTGTCCAGCATTGATAACCGAGAATAAGACGGATAGAAACCTGTCCATTTCCATCATTTGATAATTAAGAGGAGAAAAATTTATGGCTTTTGAAAATTTAACTGAACGCTTACAGAACGTCTTTAAAAACCTACGCAGAAAGGGGAAAATTTCTGAGAGTGATATCCAGGAAGCGACCAAGGAGATCCGTCTTGCTCTCTTGGAGGCTGACGTTGCCCTGCCTGTTGTTAAAGACTTTATTAAAAAAATTCGTGAACGAGCTATTGGACACGAAGTTATTGACACGCTCAATCCAGCTCAACAAATCATCAAAATCGTAGATGAAGAGCTAACAGCCATTCTGGGTTCTGATACTGCCGAGATTATCAAGTCACCAAAGATTCCGACTGTTATCATGATGGTCGGTTTGCAAGGGGCTGGTAAAACGACCTTTGCGGGTAAATTGGCCAATAAACTCAAGAAAGAAGAAAATGCTCGTCCTTTGATGATTGCGGCGGATATCTACCGTCCAGCGGCTATTGATCAGCTGAAAACACTGGGCCAACAGATTGATGTACCAGTCTTTGCCTTGGGTACCGAGTTTCCAGCAGTAGAGATTGTCCGTCAAGGTTTAGAGCAAGCCAAGGCTAATCACAATGACTATGTCTTGATTGATACGGCTGGTCGCCTACAAATTGACGAGAAACTCATGCAGGAGCTGGCTGATGTCAAGGCTTTAGCACAGCCAAATGAAATTCTGCTGGTGGTCGATGCCATGATTGGTCAGGAAGCAGCAAATGTAGCCCGTGAATTTAACAATCAGTTGGAAGTTACTGGGGTTATCCTGACCAAGATTGATGGGGATACCCGTGGTGGTGCGGCTCTGTCAGTCCGTCAGATCACTGGCAAGCCCATCAAGTTTACTGGTACTGGTGAAAAGATCACTGATATTGAAACCTTCCACCCGGACCGTATGTCTGGCCGTATACTAGGTATGGGGGACATGCTGACCCTGATTGAAAAGGCCGCTCAAGAGTACGATGAGAAGAAATCTCTTGAAATGGCTGAAAAAATGCGGGAAAACACCTTTGATTTCAACGATTTCATCGACCAGCTGGACCAAGTGCAGAATATGGGCCCTATGGAAGAATTGCTCAAGATGCTGCCTGGTATGGCCAATAATCCTGCTCTTAAAAACATCAAAGTAGATGAAAAAGAAATTGCCCGTAAACGTGCCATCGTATCCTCTATGACGCCAGCAGAACGGGAAAATCCAGACCTGCTCAACCCAAGCCGTCGCCGTCGGATTGCAGCTGGTTCTGGTAATAGCTTTGTCGAAGTCAATAAGTTTATCAAAGACTTTAACCAAGCCAAACAGATGATGCAGGGCGTCCTATCTGGAGATATGAACAAAATGATGAAACAGATGGGGCTCAATCCTAACAATCTGCCTAAAAATATGCCGGGGGGCATGCCTGATATGTCAGCTTTAGAAGGCATGATGGAACAAGGAGGTATGCCTGATTTATCTGCTTTAGGCGGAGTAGGTATGCCAGACATGAGTCAACTTTTCGGCGGTGGCCTCAAAGGAAAAGCTGGAGAATTCCTCATGCGCCGCAGCATGAATAAAATGGCCAAGCAAATGAAGAAAAACAAGAAAAAACGGAAGTAATCGCAAACAAGTTACATAATTTAGTTTATGTAGCTTGTTTTGTACATTTAGGAAAAAGAAATGAAAAAGTTGATTAAGTATCTAATTCGATTTTATAACGACATACAAGCGAAACTCACTTCTCATCCCATCAGCCATCTGCCCTTGAGCAAAGTTGATATTCAGCCAATCATCATGATTCCGGGGAGTTCAGCAACAGAGAATCGTTTTAACAAAATGGTCCAAAAACTCAATCATGGCCAACATCCGCACCATAGTCTCATTCGTATCAAAGTCTGGAATGATGGCCTCATGACTTATCGAGGGCATTTGAAGCGCAAGGATAGAAATCCCATTTTTGTGGTTGGTTTTCAGAATAATCGCGATGGTTACAAAAATATCAAGAAGCAAGCTGCTATGTTCAACGCTGCTATAACTGTTTTGCGAGAGAAGTACTCTTTTACTAGTTTTAAAGGGCTGGGGCATTCTAATGGAGGTCTAATTTATACAGTATTCCTACAGCAATACCTAGCAGACCATTCTGGGTTGGGGGTGGAAAAGCTCCTGACTATTGGTAGTCCTTACAATCTGAATAAGAAAAATCTCAATCATCGAGTCCCAATGCTAGACGACTTTGTAGCCAACCAAGGAAAACTGCCTAAGAAGCTGCAGCATTTATCGATTTTAGGAATATTTTTCCGAGATGGCGATGGCATTGTCCATAGAAGCAGTGTAGAGGCTGGACGCCTGATTTATAAGGGCGAAATTTCTTCATACAGAGAGGCTATCGTCACAGGCAAGGCTGCCCATCATTCATCTCTGCCGCAAAATGATCAAGTCATCGATTTAACTCGAGAGTTTTTATTCTAATAATTATGTTACGTAATTTTATTTTGGTAAAAAATAATGACAGACATTCTTCATAGGTATTATGGTGACTTCGATCTGATAAATGAAAGATGGAATGAAAACTATGAAAGCATTTTGATTAAGCCAAAGGATGATCAAGAATATAAAAGATGCCGTTTGGCAAAGAAAACACCCAAAAAAGAAGGCTACTTTACAGTCTTTTGGAAAAAAGACCAAGACAACAAGAATATTCCTTATACTGATAAAGACTTGGGTGATGAACTAGTTATTGTCGTGATCGACGACCGTCATTGCGATATATTTATCATTCCTAAAGAGGTGGCTATCAGTAAAAAGATTCTCTCAACAAGGGATTGTAAAAGAAAGATGGCTATGCGGTTTTATCCGTCTTGGTGCAGCAATTTAAATAAAACAGCTCAGGAAACACAAAAATGGCAACTGGATTATTTTCAAAAATTTGAATTAAAGGAATAAGTTTTAGGTAAAACAAGACAGAGTTTAGTTTTTGAATTTCTCAATTCTCAATTCTGTAAAACTAAAAATTTATGTACAATTGACTAAACTAGAGCTAAACCATTGATACAACTGAATTAGAAGCATAAAGTACATTCTTTAAAAAGTGTACTTTATTTTTGTTTTGTACATTATTCTGGAGTGGTATTTTGTATATTTTATAGTTCATCATATTATCAAACCTAAGAAATTGATTTGTACATTTTTTCAATGATAATCAAGGTATAATAAAAAAATTAAAGTTCGAATTCTGAAACTACTTTCATATATAAAAAATTGAATCTAAATTGCTGTAGGCTTATAATAAAGATAGGGATAAAAAGAAATCTTCCTAGAAAGGAGTATACTGTATCATATGTGACAGTATTATTAATGAATCATGAAAAAAATAATTACTATAGTACAGTGCATTTTGTTTCCCGTGTCTCCTTATATAGCTAGAGAACTATGCTTGATGAGTAAAAATCTAGTCGATAATATGTTCCTTACATTCTTTATCATGCTAACAATTTCTTTTTGGCTTGGTATTTGGAAGTTGGGAGATCTTGTGGGAAATCCAAAATAGAAAGTAAAAAGCTGTGCTAGAGATGAGATTTTTATTTATTTTAATTATTTCTATACCTTATTTATTTTATTTAAATTGGAAGGATAAGCATAAGCAAAAAAATAAGTCCTTTTGCTATCTTTATAAGTTTTATATGATTTACTTGTGGTTTATCCTCATAATTTCTATAATGGCTATCGGTATTTTTTCCCTTGGAGTATTAGCTGTTAGAGGCGAAAAACTTACGTCTGGTTTCTTTGTTTTATCTTTTTTAGGTATAGTTCTATTTAGTTTCTATATTTTTCGTATTCTAAAAGAGATAAAGGACTTAAAGCAAATAAAAGGTAAGTAAATATTAACTAAGAGAACTAGCTAACTAGCTTAAGTAAAATATAACACGGCCATGATTCATGAGCCGTGTTTTTGTATGAATGTACAATTGAAAAATTTTTAGTTTTCACTTAAATAAAGTACATTTTACAGTATAAGATCAGCATTTAAAATTTCCAGTGTTTTTTATATTATCTGTTATCTGTTTTGTAGTAAAGTTAGATTTCTTACCTCCCCCTATCATCTTTCCGAAAAACTATAATTTTCTTGAAAAATATATCTAGATATGCTATACTTCTTTTATAGAAAAATCATGAGGAAGATGGAATGAAACGCGAGATTTTATTGGAACGAATTGATAAACTGAAGCAGATTATGCCCTGGTACGTTCTAGAATACTACCAATCCAAGCTGGCGGTGCCTTATAGTTTTACAACCTTGTATGAATATCTCAAAGAATACGATCGATTTTTTCGCTGGGTTTTAGACTCTGGTATATCTGACGCTTCAGAAATTGCTGAGATTCCTCTCTCAGTCTTGGAAAATATGACTAAGAAAGATATGGAATCCTTCATTCTTTATCTGCGAGAGCGGCCGCTCCTCAATGCTAATACGACCCAAAACGGTGTTTCTCAGACAACTATCAACCGAACTCTGTCAGCTTTGTCCAGCCTCTACAAATATTTGACTGAGGAAGTTGAAAACGAGCAGGGTGAGCCCTACTTCTATCGAAATGTGATGAAAAAGGTTGCTACTAAGAAGAAAAAGGAAACTCTGGCAGCCCGTGCAGAGAATATTAAGCAGAAGCTCTTTTTAGGGGATGAGACGGAAGAATTTCTCCAATATATCGATACGGAGTACCCTAAGAAGCTCTCTAATCGCGCTCTGTCCTCTTTCAACAAGAACAAAGAACGAGATTTAGCCATAATTGCCTTGCTGCTAGCCTCTGGTGTTCGTCTGTCTGAAGCTGTCAATCTGGACCTAAAAGACATCAATCTCAAAATGATGGTTATTGAAGTGACAAGGAAAGGCGGGAAAAGGGACTCTGTCAATGTTGCTGCTTTTGCCAAGCCCTATTTAGAGGAGTATCTGAATATTCGTAGCAAGCGATACAAGGCCGAAAAGACAGATATAGCCTTCTTTTTGACTGAATACCGTGGTACTCCGAATCGAATTGATGCTTCCAGTGTCGAAAAAATGGTAGCCAAGTATTCTGAGGACTTCAAGGTGCGAGTGACGCCTCACAAACTCCGCCATACACTTGCTACACGTTTGTATGATGCAACTAAATCTCAAGTTCTCGTCAGTCACCAGCTGGGGCATGCTAGCACACAAGTCACCGACCTTTACACCCATATTGTTAATGATGAGCAAAAGAATGCTCTGGACAAGCTCTAGTTTACAGAACTAAAATTATGACACATGCAACAGGAAATGCTCTATGATTTTTTTCATAGAGCATTTTTACTTAACTTAAATAGTATTTAACCGAATCACTTCATCGGCCTTTTCCCAAATCGTTGGGTTATGCGTTGCAATAATCATCAAGCGGTCTGGCTTTTTCAATGATAACAGCAAGTTCATAATTTCTTGTGAAGTTTCGGGATCGAGTGCTGCAGTCAGTTCATCCGCCAAAATCAAGGGAGGATCCTTGAGGATGACTTTGGCCAAGGCGACACGCTGCGCTTCCCCGCCTGATAATTCATAGACTTTTTGATTGAGTGCGAGATAATCTAATCCCACCTTTTCTAAGACTTCTTCTTCTCTTGTTTAGTCGATTTTTGACCAATCAATCCAAGTTCTAAATTGGCAGCTACGGTCTCGTTTTCAAGAAGACCAAAGTTTTGAAAGAGATAGCCTAATTCATTTTTGAAAAAGTGATGAGATTTGATTTGCTTAAGCTCTTGCCCTCGGTAGCTGATGCTTCCCTTATCATAAGGTTCTAGTTTGGCTAGAATATTGAGTAGGGTTGTTTTGCCACAACCGCTATTTCCGATTAGGGAATAGACCTTTCCTGCTGCAAATTGCATATTGACATCCTGAAAGACAATCCGTTCTCCAAATGATTTTGCCAGGTGTTCTATTTTGATCATATTAGGCTCCTTTCAGAATAATGGGCAAGAAATGCTCT
>NZ_JAPVZU010000015.1:0-59092 GCF_041432545.1 Streptococcus sp. 27098_8_113
CGCGAAAAATCGGCAGCCAGCATGGTAACCAGCGCCATTGATAATAGAATCGCTTCAACAAAGATGAATAATTGAACTTTCCACATAGCTATTCCCTTCCTTACATGTCTATTGTAACAAAATTAAGCAAAAAAACCTCCGTCTGAGGCATGAAATAGCAAGATTATCCTATCTTAACCAGCAGAACTTCTTGGTTCTAGACTTCTCTGCACTTTTCCTCTAAAAAGCAAAAAATCGCTTCAAATGCTGTTTAAGCAAAACAAACATTTAAAGCGATTTTTAGTTTATTTCTATTGTTCAGATAAACTTAGAAATGGACTTGAGCTTCCAAGCCAAAATGGTCACTAACGACTGGACCACGTTGACCATCAAACACAACAGCAGATGTTTCAATATTGAAATCTTTACTTGTAAAGATATAATCAATTTTTAGAGCGTCTTTGTTTCCTGCCCATCCAGCAATATCACCTTCAACCGTTGCTGCTCCAATCGTTTGATCGGCCACCTTGTGGCTATCCTGAAGAGCAAGCGGACTTTGGATAATGTGCTGATAGCCTTCGTAATCAACGGGATTGTTAAAATCACCCATGAGAACTAGCGGAGTCTCAGCTTGCAAAAGCTCAGATTCAAACTTTGCCCACTCTCCTTGGAAACCTTTATCCCACCAAGACAAGTGACAAGAAGCAACCGTGATGAGTTGACCATCAAGCTCTGTTTCTGCCAGTAAGACTTTACGCGTATGGTAGTCACTTGGATCATTGACATCAGACACCAAGAGTTCTCTTGCCTTCAGGGGCTTTCTGGACAGAATTGCAACCCCTTCATTATAAATATCAAACCCAATATGGTTATAAGCCCAAGACCAGTAATAGTCCAGACCTGCCTCAGCTAGTTTCTCAACCAGACGCAGGGCATAGTGGTCCTGGTGAATCGGAATGGCGCCATCTACCGCATAATAGAAGGGAGCCTGAACAACCTGTTCAGACTCCACTAATTGATTGACTTCCTGCAGGCAAATGACATCATATTTTTCTTGAAGAATCCGCTCTGCTAGCTGATTTAGCTTGCTTTCTTGCTCTTCTTCCATCCAACTATGAGTATTTAAAGTCAGGAATTTTGCCATGATTTCTCTTTTCTATCTTACAATTCTACTTTAGCCACAACTGTCTTAGGAGCGACTTTACCGAATTTCTCAACTGCTACTGATTTGATTGCTGGAGCATTTGTGAAGACAACGATAGTGGTTGTTTCACGACCTGCTTCTTTAATAGCCGCCAAATCTGCCGTTACCAATAGATCACCTGCAGCAACAGTTTGACCTTCTGCTACATGTACTTCAAAAGGTTTGCCTTCAAGGCTAACAGTATCCAAACCGATATGAACAAGAACTTCAAGACCAGCTTCAGTCAAGAGACCAAGAGCATGTTTTGTAGGGAAGACGCTTGTCACTTTACCAGCTACTGGAGAGTAGATTTTGCCATTTGCTGGTTCAACTGCAAATCCGTCACCCATCATTTTTTGTGAGAAAACTGGATCTTTCACATCTTCCAACTTGATAACTTCACCTTCAGCAACTGTTTCGATTGCTTCTGTTACGCCTTTGTAGCTAACTGTTGCAGCTGCAGACTCAGCTTTTTGACTTGGCAAAGTTTCAGGAATCACTTCTCCTGAATCCAACAAGTCTTGAATATCAGATTTAAGAACGTCAGCTTTTGGTCCGTAGATTGCTTGAACGCCTTGACCTTTCATAACCAAGCCCATAGCGCCTTCAGCTTTCCATTCTTCTTCAGAACCAACTTTTGTTGCGTCCTTAACAGTTACACGGAGACGAGTCATACATGCATCAACATCAACGATATTAGCACGGCCACCTAGCAAATTAATGATATTCACTGCTTGAGAAGAAGCAGCTACTTTTGCACCAGCTTGTTCTGATGAAGCAGTTTCTGAACCTTCAGCTGTTTCATAGTTACCGTTACGTCCTGGAGTTGCATAGTTGAATTTTTGAATCATAAAGTTCGCAATGAAGTACATGATTACTGCAAAGAGAACTGTTACCCAGATAAAGTTAATGATATCCATACCCAAACCAGCATTGATAGCCATTGGAGTACGAGTCAAGAATTCGATAGACCCGAATGAGTGCACACGAAGGTTAACAATGTCCGCCATAGCAAAGGCAGCACCTTGTACAAATGAGTAAATCAAGTAAAGTGGAGTTGCCACGAACATGAACATGTATTCGATTGGTTCAGTAACCCCTGTCAAGAAGGTTGCCAAAGCAGTCGCAATCATCATACCTTTGTATTGATGTTTCTTGTCAGCATCAACATTGCGGTAAATAGCTGCGGCAACACCCATAAGGATACCAAATGAACCGATCATTTGTCCAACTTTGAAACGAGCTGGGTGAACTGTATCAAGCAAGTTTTGGTAAGCAGTAGGATCAGCTGTCTTAGTACCAACCAAGTCATTTACCCAAGCCAACCAGAGTGGATCTTGACCAAATACTTGAGTACCTTTAGCAGCACCAGTCAATACTTCATAAGTACCACCAAGTTGTGTGTAGTTCATTGGGATCGTCAACATGTGGTGCAAACCGAATGGAAGCAAGAGACGTTCCAAAGTACCGTACAAGAACGGTGCCAAGATTGGAGCAGTATCTTGTGAGTTAGCAATCCAAATACCAAAGTTGTTGATACCTGTTTGAACGACTGGCCATACAAATGACAAAACAATTGCTACAATTACTGAACGCAAGATAACAACGAACGGTACAAAACGCTTACCATTGAAGAATGACAAAGCATCTGGCAATTTACGGAAGTTGTAGTATTTGTTATAAGCTGTTGCTCCGACAAAACCAGCGATAATTCCGACGAAAACCCCCATATTCAAAGCAGGAGACTCAAGGACACTGATAAAGTAATCAGAAACCTTGATGCTTCCTCCTAAGAGAGTGCTAACCACTGCTTTAGGATCTTTCAGCATATCGCCTGATACACCGAACATAACCCCAGTGATACGGTTAATCAAAATGAAGGATAAACCTGCCGCAAAGGCACCACCAGCACGTTCTTTCGCCCAGCTACCTCCAATAGCGAGAGCAAAGAGGATATGCAGGTTTCCGATAATCCCCCAACCAATTTGTTCTAAAACGCCACCAGTAGTCACTAGAAAACCTAGTTCAGGGTTGATCATCGGAATTGACTTACCAATACTGATCATCAAACCTGCTGCGGGCATAACCGCAATAACCACCATCAAAGCTTTACCGAATTTTTGCCAAAATTCAAAGCTAAAAATGTTTTTGAATGAATCTTTCATCATCCAGACCTCCTTATATTTTACACAAACCACCCCTTGATGAAATCGTTTGCATTGTATAGTATTATTATACCACTATTTTTTATTTTGTAAAGGCTTTTATATAAAATATTTTTGCATTTTTCCTATATTTTGTAGAATAATAGCTAGAAAAGAGTGATTTTTCTGTGTGCAATCGATTGCGCTATCTTTCCGCAAATTTGCTGAAAGAACAATAAAAAAGCTGTGAAACATTCAATTCCATGCTTCTACAGCTTCTTTTTTATTTATATTCTTTTTTATAGCGGTCAGCTTCTGCCTGATTAGCCCAGACATAGTGGCCAGGCCGGATCTCAACCATGCTAGGTTGATCCACTGAGTAGTCATGCTGCTCTGGATCGTAAACCTTTAATACCTTTTTGCGCTCCAGAATTGGGTCTGGAATCGGCACAGCAGACAAAAGGGACTGCGTATACGGGTGGATTGGGTTGTTAAACAACTCTTCTGTCTCTGCCACCTCGACGATAACCCCTTTATAAATAACAGCGATTCGATCTGAAATAAAGCGAACTACCGATAGGTCATGGGCGATAAAGAGATAGGTCAAGCCAAGTTCTTTTTGGAATTTTTTCAAAAGGTTCAAGACTTGCGCACGAACAGATACGTCCAAGGCAGAGATTGGCTCATCCGCAATGACGAAATCTGGCTCCATCACCAAGGCACGAGCAATCCCAATCCGCTGACGTTGACCACCAGAAAATTCGTGAGGATAGCGTGTCAAATGTTCAGCCAAGAGACCAACTTCACGAATGATATTCTTAACTTTTTGCTGACGGTCTTCTTCATTTTCAAAAAGATGATAGTTATAAAGACCTTCTGAAATAATATAGTCAACCGTCGCACGCTCATTCAAGCTGGCAGCTGGGTCTTGGAAAATCATCTGAATCTTACGAATCAATTCAGCCTCATCAGCTTTAGATTGCTTCCCGTTGATCTTTTTACCTTCGTATAAGATGTCCCCTGCACTGGTATCGTTCAAGCCAATGATAGCACGGCCGATAGTTGTCTTACCAGAACCAGATTCACCTACTAGGGAAAAAGTTTCTCCTTTATTGATAAAGAAATTTGCATTTTTTACAGCTACAAATTTCTTACTTCCTTCGCCGAAGGAAATTTCTAAATCTTTAATTTCAACTAATTTTTCAGTCATTTCCTTCCTCCTAAGCTTCTAAGTGATTGAAGCCCATTTTTGAACGAATTTTATCATGAAGATTTTCGATAATAGCTGGCTTCTCAACTCTCGGTGCATCTTCGTGCAAGAGCCAAGTCTTAGCCCAGTGCGTATCGGAAACCTGAAAGGCAGGAGCTTTTTCTTCGAAATCGATAGCCATTGCATAGTCCGAACGAAGCGCAAAAGCATCCCCTTTAATGCTAGTATATAGCGATGGTGGTGTACCTGGAATCGAGTAGAGTTCACCATTTGCTTCAGCTAGCTGCGGCAAGCTAGACAGCAGGCTCCATGTATACGGATGCTTTGGATCGTAGAAGATTTCTTCAACTGTTCCATATTCAACGATTTCGCCAGCATACATAACCGCCACTTTATCAGCAATACTTGCTACAACACCAAGGTCGTGGGTGATAAAGACAGTTGTGAAATGGTATTCTGCCTGTAATGACTTGAGCAAGTCAATAATTTGGGCTTGAATCGTCACATCGAGGGCCGTTGTTGGCTCATCACAGATCAGAATATCTGGACGACAAGCTAAGGCGATCGCGATAACAATCCGTTGGCGCATCCCACCAGAATATTGGAAGGGATACTCTTCAAAACGTTTTTCAGCGTCTGGAATTCCTACTTTTGTCATGTAGTCAATTGCCATTTCTTTGGCTTCTTTACTTGTTTTTCCTTGGTGTTTGACGATTACTTCGGTAATTTGACTTCCGATTGTATTAATCGGATCTAGACTAGTCATCGGATCTTGGAAAATAGTCGCAATTTTAGCACCACGAATGGGTTCCCAGTCCTTATTGCTCTTTAGGGCCGTCAAATCAGTTCCTCGGTAATCAATCGTTCCTTGAGCTACACGGCCATTTTCTTCCAACATTCCAGTAAATGTTTTTGTCAAAACAGATTTACCAGAGCCAGATTCTCCAACCAGAGCTAGAACTTCACCTTCAACTAGGTCAAGGGAAACGCCTCGAATGGCAGTCAATACTCTGTCACGAACGTCAAATTCCACGACAATATCGCGAGCAGTCAATATTACATTTTTATTTTTTGTCATATTTACTCCTATCTATGTGTCCGTGGATCACTTGCATCGGCTAAGTTTTGACCAACTACGAAGAAGGACAGGGATACCAAGATCAAGGTTGTCAATGGAATCCAGAAAAGGTAAGCGTTGGTAGTTACGTTTTGTGAATAGTCGGAAATCAAGCGTCCCAAACTTGGTACTGTTACAGGAAGACCAAGTCCAAAGAAGGACAGGAAAGCCTCGTAAGAGATAAAGTTTGGAAGCATTTGAGAAGTTGTCGTCACAATAACAGATACCAACTGAGGCATGATATTCTTGGTCACAATCTTATACGTCGGTGTTCCCAAGGTACGTGATGCCAGATTATACTCCAAATCACGGTAACGCAAAATCTGAATACGAATTGTATAAGCAATCCCGACCCAGCCAGTGATAGTCATAGCGAAGATTAAGTTCCAGAAACCGGCACCAATAGAGTAGGTCAGGACAATGACAATCAAGAGGGAAGGAATATTTGAAATAATATTGTAGACTTCTATCATGACACGGTCAACTGACTTGGAAATTCCCCAGAGTGCACCAATAATAATTCCGATAATCAGGTTAATGAGTGTTGCAATAATGGAAATCAAGATAGAATTCCGCGCACCAAACCAAACACCATCAAACAAAGATTTACCATTACTGTCTGTACCAAACCAGTGTTCAGCGTTTGGTTTGATATAACGCATACTAAAGTCATTTACCTTGCTGACATCATTGAAATCAAATTTCGAGAACATGGGATAAATGAAACTCATCAAAACGATGGCAACCAGAATTCCTAACATGATCGTCGTTGATTTCTTTTTCAAGAATTGACGCATAACAGAGCGCCAGTATGAATAAGCTGGAGCATCAATCGTTTCAGAGGCAAAATCGTCACGTTTGACAAATTGGAATTTACTTTTATCAATTGTAGCCATTATTTACCTCCTTTAGATGTTAATTTAATACGTGGATCAAGCATTGTCATCAAGATATCACCAACTAAGAGGGCAAAAATTGAAAGACAGGTGAAAATAAATACAAGACCAACCACCATTGAGTTATTTGATGACTTAACAGAATCAATCAGCATTTTACCCATACCAGGAAAGGCAAAAACAGTTTCTGTCAGGGTCGCACCTGCAATAACACCAACGATAGAAGTTGGAATACTAGATACCAACGGCACCATCGCATTCTTGAAAATGTGCTTGTTCGAAATTTCTTTCTCAGAAAGACCTTTGGCACGAGCAAAGCGAACAAAGTCTTGGGATTGTAAGTCAATCATATAACGACGAATCCAGACAGCTGTCACAGGTGCGCTCAAAAGTCCAAGAATCAGAGATGGCAAAACATAGGAACGCCAGTCGCCTGCTCCCAAAATTGGGAAGGAATCTGGAAGTCCAACAGCTGAACCAGCCAAACGAACAATATAAACAAGAGCGATGGTTGGCAATGACATCATAAAGGTCAAGGCACCTGTTGAAATACTATCAAACCATGTATTTTTCAAACGAGCCATATAAGAACCAAGCGGAACAGCAATCAAATAAGAAAGCGCCACACCAATCAGACCAATAATAGATGAACTGACAATCATCGATGGGTTTTGATAGTTATTCTTGGTTGCAGTGTAAGCATCTCCCTTGCCATATTTAGCAATATCTTGAGAGTCTGCCTTACTTGGAGTCTTGTAGGTACGAGAGTAAATATCTACAGCAGAAGTTTTCTTACCTGTTGGGAATTGAACTTCTGATGATTTTGTTTGACCTTGTCCTTGCGAAATAACTTGCAATACAGGCGTATTCGCATAAGTAGGATAAGAATTTCCTAGGTTCAAACTAACAAAGTTTTGGTGAACAAATGGGAATTGGCCATTAAAATATAGAAGATATTTATGACGAGTACCAGAACCTACGACTGACCAACCAATGGCAGGGTCATTTTCGATACGGATATAGCGCTTAAGATCTGGATTTTCCTCATCTTGAATCACATTTGGATGATCAATCTGAATCAGATTAGCATAGAACTCAAGTACACGCTCGTAAACTGGAACTTCACGAACAGCATAGAATTCTTTGCTTTCTTTGAATTGATACAATTTCCAACCTTTGCCAAGTTTTTCAACATAGGCTTCGTAGATCTTTTTATTCTCATCGGTTGCCTCAGTAGTCACAGATTTATTTTCCTTCTTGGCTTTTTCCTGCAACTCTTTTGTATCATAATAGTCAATATAACCCATCCGCTCATAGACTGTATTTTCATAGTTTGTCTTTTTATCTTCGGTTGTGGCTATCTTATTATAGTTCGGGTCTTGTTTGAAAATCAATCTTCTCGGAACCATTGTATAAATAATGGTATAGGTCAAGGTCGTTACCAAGAAAATCGACACAATTGAGCGTAAAATACGCATAAAAATGTATTTCTTCATTTATCGTTTCCTTTAAATTTCAAAAGAACTTTCTCTCGTTATTAGAGAAAGTTCTAGTGAACGATTTATTCTACATGACTTTCGAGATCTTTTTGTGCTTTCGCATTTGACTCTTCTTTTTCTTTCAGCCATTTCTTACGAGCTGCTTCGTAGTCTTTCTTCGTTACTACTTCATCTTTCACTTTAATACGTTTGAAGTAAGTAGAACTTGTCTTATTACCAGTTTGAGCATAAGCGCCTGAGAATGGCTCGATACGTGAGATAAATGGTGCTGCTCCTTGGTTTGCCATCAATGGAACAATAATAGAGTTATCTGTTAACCAAGCTTGAGCCGCTGCATATTTTTCGTAACGAGTAGCAACATCTGAAGTTTCTTTACCAGCTTCATCTACCAAGCGGTCATATTCATCTAAACCAACTTGCTTAGCTGCAGCATTATCTGCTCCTTCAAAGCCAAGGTAGGTTTTTGTTGTTTCAGCTGCTGAAGTTTTCAGAATGTCTGTGTATGTTGATGGATCTTGATAGTCAGGACCCCAGCTAACGAGGATTGAAATATCCCAATCTTCAGCGGCAGCATTTGGTGCGTAGTAAGTAATATTGAAGAGATCATCTTCTGACATTTGTTGGATATCTACCACCACATTTTCAGATCCCAAAGCCTTTTCAACAGATTGCTTAAGGGATTGAGCACGGTTGATCAATGGTTTCGATGTTTGAGAAACTGGAAGATCTAGATGGATTGGGAATTCAACTCCCTCTGCTTGTAAGGCTGCTTTTGCTTTTGCAAACTCTGCTTTTGCCTTCTCAGCATTATAGAGTCCGTCTTGACCATCCTCAAGTTTAACACCTTTCCATTCGTCGCCCAATGTAGCCACTTTTTCTTCGACTAGATCGCCAAAAGACTTATCACCGGCTTGAACAAAGGTTGGCGGTACAAAAGTATTGCGAACAGCGTAAGGAGCACCTTCTTCACCATTAACTTGTGCTGAATAAGACTTACGGTCGATAGCAAAGTTCAAGGCTTGACGGAAGTCTTTGTTCAGAATCGCTTTCTTAGTAGCAGACTTTTGGGCATCTGTTGTTTTACTTGTGTGATTGTAACCTTGGCGGTCAAGGTTGATACTCATCACATTTACAGTAGCAGCTGGTGCAGTAAAGTAGATGTTGTCTTTAAAGTCTTTTTCTACTCCAGCATAGTTTGAGCTTGTAGGGTAGAGACGAGCTACTGTGTAAGCGCCGTCTTTAAAGTTACGAGCAAGGGCATCTTGGTCTTGTCCATCAAAGTAAGACAACTTAATTGTGTCAATATGGACATTTTCTTTATCCCAGTAGTTTTCATTCTTTTGATACTCAACAGCAGACTTAGCAGTGATAGACTTCATCAAGAATGGTCCATTGTAAAGGATAGAAGATGGGTCAGTAGATTGACCGAATTTGTCCCCTTGTTTCTTAAGGAAATCTGCGTTAACTGGCCAAAGAACTTGTGAAGTTGTCTTTGAATTCCACTGTGGTTCAGGTTGGTTCAGAGTATATTGGAGAGTGTGGTCATCAACTGCTTTGACACCGACAGTAGAGAAGTCAGTTGTCTTACCAGTCACATAGTCATCCAAGCCTTTTACAGATTGTTGAACAAGGTATAGAGCTTCAGATTTCTTGTCGGCAGCATGCTTGAGACCAGTCACGAAGTCCTGAGCTGTCACATCGCCGTATTCTTCACCTTCTGAAGTATACCATTTAGCATCTTTACGAATTTTATAGGTATAAGTCAAACCATCTTTAGAAACAGTCCAAGACTCTGCAATAGACGGTACAAAATTACCATATTGGTCATTTTCCAACAAACCGTCTACACCGTTTGTCACGAGGTCAACTGTTGAAGCTTTACCAGATGTCACATAATCCAATGTTTCTGGGTCAGCAACATAGACATAGTTATAAGCTTTTGCTGCGCTGTTTCCTTTTGATGAACCAGAACAAGCAGCTAAAACGCCTACTGAAAGAAGGCTAACCCCAGCTAAAGCTAATACTTTGCTTTTTTTCATACGAATTCTCCAATTTTGTTTTTTAGATTTACTTAGGATTATAGCACAAGAAAGTAAAAAAGTAAACTAAATTTTCTGAATATTATGGTAGACATGCAATAACTCTACTCTATTACTCGTGTTCATTTTCCACTGCTATTCTAAGAAAAACTTAGCAAGTCTATAGACTTATTTAATAGAAGGGTAGTATAGTCCGGATCATCCTTGAGTTCTTTAATGGAACTTTGAACTAACTCCAAATCATCTGTAATCATCCCATCCACTCCTAAGCGAAAAGATTTGACGATACTATCCTCATCATTAATGGTCCAGTCATAGAGACGTTTGTCGGATTGCCAGAGTTTATTGACAAAATTTTCATCCAAGGTTGAATACTCCATGGTGTAGCCAGAAGCCTTAGTTCGTGGAAAGATTGTATTATAAGGCAGGATAAAGAAACTGGGGATAGAGGAGTCATATTTGACAACCTGATCGATGACTTGGTAGTCCAAAGACTGAATCTGGTGTTGATAAACCTTGATTTTGGCACCATACTTGCTCAAGAATCGCTCCATCATATTCTTGGAGTCTTTCTTGCTGGTCTTGATTTCTATCAAGAGGCGCTGGCCGAGTTGATTGGCACGAGTAAAGTAATCATCAAAGCTAGAAATCTTAGCCCGATAGCCATTTTCTGAAATCTCTAGTGAAGTTAATTCGGCCAAGGTTAAGTCTTGAGGTTGGACATCAAGACCTGCCAACTGCTTCAGGTTTGCATCATGCATCATGACAAATTGCCCATCCTTGGTTTCCTGCACATCCATTTCTACTAGGTCAGGCTTGAGCAAGGCTGTTTTTTCTAGCGCTTCTACGGTATTTTGGATTCCATTTTCCCTTGAAACCCCTCTATGGGAAATCGTAATCGGAACGTTCTCCAAAGGGAAATTTAGATAGACATAGCCTTCTAATGCGAAGCTTGAGCTGGCAATAGTCAGAACAAACCAACGCATTAGAGACAGGCCTCTTTTCGTTGGATAGTCATTTAAGGTACGATCTGTCAGGAAGGAGACAAATTTGAGAAGGAAATAGGACAACATAGCATAGTAGGCAAACTTAATCAGGACAAAAGCTACAATACCGCTAAAGAGGACAACCTCATTTGGTTGAGTGCTCGCGTATCGCTGTCCCAGTATAGCTGGAGCTGAGAGAAAAGTATAAAGCAGAAAGCTTTTGATAATAATCCAAAAAAGATGCCTAGTGTAAAAGAAAAGGCGGTTCTTAGTCTTAGCCAGACTAAAGCGAATTGCCTGAGGAACTGTTGCGTGCTCAAAAAAGAGCTGTGGTAGGGCAAACATTAGTCGCACTGCCACTAGAAGCATGCCAACCACAAGAAGTCCCATGAAAACAGCGAACACAATATTATTTGCCAAATAGGTGACAATAAAATCCGGAACCAAAATTTTATTGAGATAGTAAATTTTCAAAATTTGACGCAAAAAAGGAAAAAGAAAGCCCATATAAAGTACGATAAAGAGCATTTTCCCTGGGCCAGCCTTCTTGACAATAGCAAAACTATCCGTAAATGTTTTTCCAAGAAAAGCGAATACTGGTCGATTTTCTTTATCCAAAAGGTTGCGAATCCCCATGAAAATCATGCCGCTCTGGAAATAGGCTACAAAGAGATTGACCACAACGAGGACTAGAAAACCTAGACCGACCAGCCAATTAGAGCTGAGGACTGCCCAGACATTGTTGTAAGACAAAAAAAGATATCCTGTCTGTTTGAGCAGGTATTCTGCTGCGTAGGAATTAAAGGGAATCCAAGCATACTCCATCATCATAAAGATCATGAAAAAGAGAACTAGGATCTTGTCTAAATTATGATAAAAGCGCTTAAAGCTAAGTTTTTCGGGTTTCATCTTATTCTTCTTTCAGAAATTTGTGCGAAAAAGGGAAAGGCAAACTGTAACGAAGACTGAATGGCTCCTGAAAATCTGCGTTTGGCAGTTTATCCGCCTTATCTCTACTCTTTCTTTGAAAAATAAATCCCAGCTTTTCAACTGAGATTTTCTTTCTTATTTACCAAATAAACGGGCGAAAAATCCTTTATTTTCCTGCTTTTGCACCTTCTCCTTGGCTTCATCCAGCTCCAAAAGAAGGGTTTCCCGCTCGCTCATAGCCTTGGCTGTCAACTGCTGCTGCTGGTCTAGCTGCTTATCTTTTTCAGCAATCTGCACGTCCTTGACACGGAGTTGTTCGTCTTTCTTAGCCAGCTGGTTATCTTTAGCCTTGAGTTGCTCATAAAGGCGCAAAATCTCAGCATTTTTTTCATCCACTAAGATTTCCATCAACTCGCGCTGTTTGACTTCTTCGCTGACTGGCTCATCTTCAAAAATGGTCTTTTTATAAATTTCTTCTAGCTTAATCAGGCCACTGCGGGTCACGACTGTGACCCCTTTTTCATTTTTTTCTGTATCTTCTGGCGGCAGAGCCTTTACACGATTATTGATTGCCTGACGGCTGACTCCTAAAATCTCGGCCAGCTCGCTGACTGTCTTTTCAATTGCCATAATTTCCTCTGAAACTTTTTCTAGATATAGTTACCTAAATCTTATCATATCAAGGCTTAACTGTCAAATAAAGCAAAAAAGTGAAGCAATACATTGCTCCACTTTCCTAGCTTTCTATAGTTCAACTTGAAAAATTTCCAAGCTCTGCATTTCTTCTTTAGTCAAGCGTCGCCATTGCCCCAGTTCCAGACTTGGATCTAGCTGCAGAGGTCCCATAGACAAACGCTGAAGGTCGGTGACTTCCTTCCCACAAGCTAGAACCATTCGCTTCACCTGATGAAACTTACCTTCTGAGAGCGTGATACGAACCAGACTGGTCTGTGCTCCTTCATTTCTTTCGATAATTTCGAGCTGGGCAGGCTGACAAGTGAAATCTTTGAGTTCGATTCCTTGAGCAAAACGCTCAACATCTGCCTGATCCATCAGACCGGCAACCTGGGCCTGATAAACCTTAGCTACATGGCGCTTGGGAGACAGCATAGCATGCGATAGCTGACCATTATTGGTCAAAAGCAGAAGGCCATGCGTATCCACATCTAACCGCCCCACAGGAAAGACTTCTTTTTGGCGGGCAGTATCGTCTAATAAATCTAAAACGGTTTTATGGCGGTCATCTTCAGTCGCGGAAATGACACCCTTAGGTTTATTTAAGAGATAGTAGACAAATTTTTCATAAACCAAGGTCTGACCATTCACCACAATCTGATCCGACCGCTCATCAATCTGTGTCTTGGCCGACGTGACCGCTGTCCCATTGACCCAGACTTGACCTTTTTTCAATAGTTGCTTGACTTGACTGCGCGAGCCAAGTCCACTTTCCACTAAAAATTTATCCAGACGCATATCTTCTCCTAAGCAGACTTTTTCTTGAGAATCCCAAACGCCAGCACTGCCATTAAAACCATCAGACTTCCCAAAACGCCAAAAATAAAGGAAGCTTGGCTTGAAAATTGACTAATCAAAGACAAGAAAAAGGTTGTAGCAGTCGCTCCGGCACTACAGCCTAAAATCACAATCGAAGTTGCTTGATTCAAGGATTTGCTAGGGATTCTCTCTGAAAGAATATGGAAAATCGCTGTCAGACTGACACTATAAACAAAGCCAGAAGCGACGGTAACCACACTCAAGAGCAAGAGATTGGGTACTAAACCAATCATGATCGCAGTAAGGCCAAAGGCCACTCCTGCAACCGTCAATAAATTTTCCTTGAAATAATGAAGAAGAGGTGCAAAAGACAAGCCTGCGGCAATACCAATCAACTGCATGCTTGAAAGAATCAAGCCTGCCGTCTGAACACTGCCCATACCAGACTTTTCAACCAGTCCTGGCACGCGCACGTTAATGACCACATTCGTCAAGACAATCACTGCTGCTACCAGGGCTAGGCCGATTGTCAAAAACCACTGTGCAACTGTCAAGCCCTTGCCTCCCTGATGAGCCTCATGATGCTTTTCCTCCTTGCCATAAGGCACAAAGAGCAGATATAGGGCTAGAACGATCAACCCCGACGCATAGACCAAGAAAGAAATTTCCCAGCCAAAGCGAAGCAACTGGCTTACTCCAAGCGTCAAGAGGGCTGTCCCGACAACCTCAGCCGATCCACGCAGACCTAAGGTCTGAATCCGTTCCTTGCCCTCATAACGTTCGCTGATAATCGAAATGGCCTTAGCATTGAGCAAACCAACTCCCATACCAAAGATCAGGCGCGAGGCAAAAATCACCCAATATTCCTTATTCACGAGAGGAACAAAGCCGCAAAGAGCGAAAATCAAGAGCCCTGTCACAATCATCTTTCGTTCCGATAAATATTTCTCCACTAAGCCATTTAAAACTAGCATGAGCATAATCCCAGCCGATGGCAAAGAAACCAGCAATTCTATCCAGCTTTCTGGCAAGTCTTTATAATAAGCAAACATAGCCGATTGGGCACTGGAAATCGAAAAGGAGGTCGTTAACACCAAAGAAAGTGAGAGAATACTCACTTTTTCCATAAACTTTTTCATTCTATTTTCCTTTAAAAATCACACTCATTCTATCATACAGCTTTTTAGAAAAAGACGCAATCATCTTTTCTTAAAAATTCAGCCATTAAAAAGAGTATTCTTTCGAAAAATTTCTCCTCTGACAAAAGGACAAACCCTTTCTTTATTTCTGGCAGGATTTGTGTTATGATGAAAGAAAGAAAAAGGAGAGAATCATGTCTGTTAGTGAAAAAAAATCGGTTATGGACAAATTAACCAAAGCAGCTCATTTGATCGATATGAGCGATATTATTCGCGAGGGAAATCCTACCTTGCGCGCAGTGGCTGAGGAAGTCAGCTTTCCCCTATCTGATCAGGAAATCATTTTAGGTGAGAAAATGATGCAGTTTCTGAAACATTCTCAAGATCCTGTCATGGCTGAAAAAATGGGGCTCCGTGGCGGAGTTGGTCTAGCAGCGCCTCAGCTGGATATTTCTAAGCGGATTATCGCTGTGCTAGTGCCAAATCTGGAGGACGAAGAAGGAAATCCGCCTAAAGAAGCCTACTCCCTAGCTCAGGTCATGTACAATCCTAAAGTTGTTGCCCACTCTGTGCAAGATGCTGCTCTGGCTGATGGAGAAGGCTGCCTATCCGTTGACCGAGAGGTACCAGGCTATGTTGTGCGTCATGCACGAGTGACCGTGGATTACTTTGACAAGGACGGTCAAAAACACCGCATCAAACTCAAAGGCTACAATTCTATCGTGGTTCAACACGAGATTGACCATATCAACGGCATCATGTTTTACGACCGTATCAATGAAAAAGACCCATTTGCAGTGAAAGATGGCATGCTGGTACTGGAATAAACGACCATATATTGCAATCAAAAATACCTAGACGTTTTCACGTCTAGGTATTTCTTTTACACTATTCTAGGTTCCTCGTTCCCAGAAAAGAGCCAAGAGGATCACAGCACCCAAGACTGAGGGAAGAATGGCTGTGTCCGCTAGCATCGGTCCCCAGTGGCCAAAAAGCAATTGCCCAAGCCATGAACCAAACCAGCCCAAGAGGATTTTTCCGATACAGCCCATACGCTCCCCGCGGCTGGTAATAGCCCCAGCCATGAGACCAATAATAAAACCGACAAACATACTACCAATCATATAGGATCCTTCTTTCTATGTTTCTAAGAATACTTTTCAAGAAGCAGGTGGGAGCTGCCCGATTAAAAGTGCCCATCAAAACAACTTAAAATCTTAGATTGCCCAGTCTCCATTGCGGAAGATTGGCACACGGCTACCATCTTCACGAATACCTTCAATATTCATCTGGTTAGAGCCAATCATAAAGTCCACGTGAACATCTGAACGGTTGAGGCCCGCAGCTTCAAGCTCTTCTTCGCTCATCTCTGCTCCACCAACGACGCTAGTTGCATAAGCTGCACCGATAGCCAAGTGGTTAGAAGCATTTTCATCGAAAAGGGTGTTAAAGAAGGTAATACCTGACTGAGAAATCGGGCTTGGATCTGGTACCAAGGCACATTCACCCAAGGCACGCGCACCAGCATTTTCAAAGACAAGGTCTTTCATGACCTGATCACCCTTCTCGGCAGTGATGTCTACGATTTGTCCGTCTTTAAAGGTTACTTTAATGCCTTCGATGATATTTCCGTTATAGCTAAGCGGTTTTGTAGAAGTGACATAGCCATCTGCACGACGGAAGTCAGGCGCAGTAAAGACTTCCTCTGTCGGCATATTTGGCAAGAATCCTTCGCCCTGTGCATTGACAGCACCAGCTGATTCCCAAACGTGGTTCTTTGGCAAACCAAGTGTCAAATCTGTTCCTGGCGCTGTGTAGTGAAGGGCTGAAAATTGCTCTCTATTGAGCATTTCTGCCTTGCTCTTAAGGATAGCAGCGTGTTCTTCCCAAGCCTTCACGGGGTCTTCTTCGTAAACACGGCAAGTTTTGAAGATTTGGTCCCAAAGGAGATCGACTGCTTCTTCATCGCTTGCAGCATTTGGAAAGACTTTTTTAGCCCACTCAAGTCCAGCAGCGGCCGCTACTGTCCAGCTAACCTTGTTGGATTGAGTTGCGATGCGCATTGGCTTCATAGCAAGTCCCATCGCTTTAGCAGAAGCTGAAAGCTTGTCAGCGTCCACTCCGTTCAAGGCACCTGGGTCAGAAGAACGGACACCAAGACGGCTGGCCTTGTTCTCCAAGAGATAGTTCATCTCAGCAATCTTGTATTCTGGCACATTGTCCAAACGCTCCATCGGCGCGTGGAGGAATTTCTCACGGTTGATGACATCATCTGTCCACTGGACGATAACCTCATGCGCACCTAGAGCATAGGCCTCCTTGACAATCAAATGTGCCAGCTCACGCTGCTCCACATCAATATTGAGCGCCACCGTGTGACCCAGCTGCACATTAATACCATTGGCAACCAATAGTTTAGCGTATTTTTCTAAGTTTTCTTTAAAATTTGGCAGAACCATGCTGCTTCTCCTTTTCTTTTGTTACTTCTCTTTAAACAGGGATAGCAGGCTAACCGCTGCCACCGTACCGCAAATCAAAGCGGTCATTTTCAAAATTGTATCTGGATCAAGATCCAGCTGGTAATCAAACACCTTTTGCGCAGGCTTATCCTGAGCGGAAATGGTAAGTTTCATAAAAACCTCTTTCTATATTATTTTAGAAAAACTCATCAAACAAACTCAACTGGTTATCCTCGGGCATATTGCCCAGGATGCCCATGTCGTCCATTTTTTCGACTAGGGTGCTAGAGAGACCGCCACGCTTGCGGAGCTCCGTCTTAGAAAGGAATTCACCTTCTTCCCGCGCTCTAACTAATTGGCGGGCAACGTTATCACCCAGACCGTCCATGGTAGAGAAAGGCGGGATAAGGGTATCTCCTTCGATGAGAAATTCGGTCGCATGGCTCTTGTAGAGGTCTAGCTTGCCGAATTTGAAGCCCCGCTCCAGCATTTCATTGACGATTTCCAGAGTCGTATAAAGGTCAATTTCTACATTGGAAGCTTCGTTGTTCTTGCGCTTTTCAGCGATTTCGCTCATCCGGCGTTTGACGGCATCAAGGCCACCACTCATAGTCTTGATATCAAAGGCTTTAGCCCGGATAGAGAAGTAGGCACAGTAGTAATAAATCGGATGATGCACCTTGAAATAGGCCACCCGCAGGGCCATCATAACATAGGCTGCCGCATGGGCCTTGGGAAACATGTACTTGATCTTTCCACAGGACTCGATGTACCATTCTGGCACATTGTTTTCCTTCATAGCTGCGATGTAGCCATTGCGCTCTTCTTCAGAAATCTTCAGCCAAAGGCCCTTCCGCACGCGCTCCATGATCGTAAAGGCCATCTTAGGATCCAAGCCTTTGTGCATGAGGTAAACCATGATGTCGTCCCGACAGCCGATAACGGTGGACAAGTCAGCAATCCCTTGCTTGATCAAGTCCTGAGCATTACCCAGCCAAACGTCCGTACCATGAGAGAGACCAGATAGCTGTAAGAGCTCAGCAAAGGTGGTCGGATGGGTCTCGTCAACCATGCCCCGTACAAAATTGGTTCCAAACTCCGGAATTCCCAGCATACCAGTCGGCGTGCCGATTTGCTCCTCAGTCACACCCAGAATATCTGTCCCAGAAAAGAGAGCCATGACGCCAGCATCATCCATAGGAATGTCATTTGGATCAATGCCAGACAAGTCCTGAAGCTTCCGAATCATGGTCGGATCATCGTGTCCCAGAACGTCTAGCTTGAGAACATTTTCATCAATATCATGGAAGTTGAAGTGGGTGGTCTGCCACTCGGCCGTCACATCGTCAGCTGGATATTGGACCGGTGTAAAGTCATAAACATCCATGTAGTTAGGGATTACAACGATTCCGCCCGGGTGTTGTCCAGTCGTCCGCTTAACTCCAGCAGCTCCCTGCGCCAGCCGCTCAACTTCGGCGTCCCGGTAGAACTTCCCGTAGTCGCGCTCGTAGCCTTTGACAAAGCCATAAGCCGTCTTAGCCGCAACGGTTCCAACGGTTCCAGCCCGAAAGGCATACTCCTCACCAAAGATGTCCCGCACGTCCAAGTGGGCGCTCGGCTGATCCTCTCCGGAGAAGTTCAAGTCAATATCGGGCACCTTGTCCCCGTCAAATCCAAGGAAGGTCTCAAAAGGAATATCCTGACCATTCTTGCTCAGCTTGTGACCACACTCTGGACAGTCCTTATCCGGCATATCAAAGCCAGAACCATAAGATCCATCCGTGATAAACTCGCTGTATTGGCATTTGCCACAGACATAGTGGGGTGACAGAGGATTAACTTCGGTAATCCCAATCATGGTCGCAACAAAGCTGGATCCGACAGACCCCCGTGAACCTACCAAATAGCCACGCTCGTTGGAGCGTTGCACCAACATCTGCGAAGCCAGATAAATCACGGCAAAACCATTCCCCAAGATAGAAGTCAGCTCTTTTTCGATCCGCAAGTCCACGATATCTGGCAGCGGATTGCCATAAATCTCAAAGGCCTTTTGATAGGTCAGCTCGGCAACTGTCTCCTCGGCCTTTTCAATGAAAGGCGTATAGAGGTCGCCCTTGACTACCTCGACCGGCTCAAAGGTCTCCGCCAGCTGATTCGGATTGGTGATGACTAGCTTCTTAGCCAACTCCTCACCCAAGAATGCAAATTCGTCCAGCATCTCATTGGTGGTTCGGAAGTGAGCCTTAGGAAGCGGAGCCGGCTGGGCATTTTCACCGTGACCAATGGTCCGGTTAATCATAGCTCCCTGACCGAGACTCCGTACGATAATCTCACGGTAGATCTCTTCTTCCGGCTCGATATAGTGGACGTTCCCCGTCGCAAGGACAGGCTTGCCCAAGCGATCTCCGACCTCAATCAGATTGCGAATTATGGTCTGCAGTTCTTCCTGGTCCTTGATCTGCTCCTTGGCAATCAGTGGCTCATAGATAGCCGGCGGCATAACCTCGATAAAGTCATAATACTTGGCTACTTCGACAGCCGCATCCACCCCCTGAGAGACAACGGCGTCATAGACTTCGCCTTCTGAACAGGCTGATCCCAGAATCAGGCCTTCACGATGGGCATCCAGCACGGTCCGTGGAATCCGTGGGACGCCTTCAAAATACTTGGTATTGGACAGACTGACTAACTTGAAAATATTCTTGAGCCCCGTCTGATTTTTCACATAAATGGTCGCATGTTTGACCCGAGCTTTCTTGTAAGAATTCTCATCGACCAGATCCGTATTCAAATCCTTAAGATTAGTCACACCATGCTTCTCAGCCACATCCTTGATAAAGATAAAGAGAAGGCGGCCTGTCGCTTCCGCGTCATAGTTGGCCATGTGATGATGCTCCAGAGCAATCTGGAAACGCTTGGTCAAAGGCCCCAAACCATGACGCTTGTACTCTGGATAGAGATTGCGGGCAAATTCCAGCGTGTCAATGACCGGCTGGGTAATTTTCGGCAGGCCATGACGCTCATAGTTGACATTCATAAAGCCCACGTCAAAGGTAGCATTATGGGCAACGAGGACACTGTCCTGGCAAAATTCCTGAAACTCTTTCAGCACTTGCTCAAGTGGCTTTGCATTGCGGACATGCTCATCTGTAATCCCGGTCAAGTCCGTCGTAAAGGCCGACAGAGGATGCCCAGGATTGATAAACTCATCAAACTCAGCGATGATATTGCCCTTGTGCATCTTGCTGGCCGCAACTTGAATCAAGTCATTGTAGACCGCTGAAAGCCCTGTTGTTTCCACGTCAAAGACTACATAGGTCGCATCACTCAGCTCCATGTCCACTTCATTGTAGACGATGGGCACCCTGTCTTCTACAATATTGGCCTCCATGCCGTAAATCAGCTGGATACCAGCTTTCTTTGCAGCCTTGTAACCATGGGGAAAGCTTTGCACATTGCCATGGTCAGTAATGGCGACAGCCTTGTGGCCCCACTTGGCTGCCGTTGCAACGATTTCCTCTACCTCAGGCAGGGCGTCCATCGTAGACATATTGGTATGGGCGTGAAATTCAACCCGCTTCTGCCCCTCAGGCATGAGGTCCTTGCGCTCGTAGTGGGTAACTTCCTGCACATCCTGCACATTCATCGTCAGATCGCGGGTGAAATTGTTCATCTCCACATTTCCCCGCACGCGCAGCCAGGCGCCTTTTTTAATCATGTCAAACTTCTTGGCTTCTTCTTCGTTTTTCATCCATTTCTGTAAGGAAAAGCTAGAAGTATAGTCTGTCATCTTGAAATTGAGCAAGACCCGGCCGGTCCGCGTGACCTTCTGCTCTAAGTCAAAGACCATTCCCTCGAAGACCAGACGGTTTTCCTCAGTCTGAACTTCGATCATAGGAGTAATCTCTGCCTTGTCCAGATTTGGTTTAACCGCAGCCTTGCGAGCTTGGAAGTCATAGACTGGCTTTTCCTCTGGCGGTGGCGCCATCTGCTGCAGGGATTCCATGGCTTTTAGTGCTTCTTCATTGGCCGCCTGGACAATCTTGTCATTCTCTGCTTGGAAATTCTCCGCTTGCTGCTGGGTCAGCTCATCGCTGTGCTGAACCTGGCAGGTCAACTGAGGAAAGCCGTATTTTACCAACTGGCGACTGAGATTTGGCAGGTGATTCTTACGAAAATGCTCCGTATCAATAGTCGAAGCCCCCTCAATCAGCAGCTTGTCCCCATCCAAATGAACCTGTAAATCCTGATACAGACTCTTAAAGCCATGGCTGGCACAAGGCCCCTCCTCAAAGGCCAGCTGGTAATAAGCCTGCAAGAGCTCATCCGACACTTGGGGAGCCTGACAGTGAATTTCAAAAATAGCTTTATTGCCTGTCTTTGAAAACTCTTGTGCTAAGCGCTTCTGTAATTCCCGAAAAATCTCAATGGGCAGGATATTCGCAAAAGAAAAATGAAACTCCCAGACCCGACTGACCTTATGGACCAGAACCTTCTCAATTTCTGCATTCAAAAAGGCCTCTGAATTTCTCATTTCCAGTGGCATATCCAGCTGATGCATTAAAATTTCAAACTTGTTTGACATGACATTTCCTCGTACAGTAGTGACCCTATTTTACCATAAATCAGCACTTTTTTCGATAGAAAAAGAGTAGGGCAAAGTTGGTTGTGCCTATATATTTATATATTTTCTTATATTAAAACTAAGTTATGATATAATAGAAAAAACATTTATCAAAAGGAGTCTTAACTGTGAAGAAAATTTTACTAGCTAGCGCCTGTCTGCTGGCTTTGACTGCCTGCAGCATGCCTAAGCAAACTAAGCACGAAAACAAACCCAACCAAAGTCAGAGCCAAAGCAAGCCAAAAAAAGAAGAGAAAGTAAAAACCAAGACTTTTGCTTACAACATGCCTAACGGATACAATAATAAAATTGTCGCTTATTATCAAAAAGATAGGATTCGAGCCTTCGATTTTATGGCTACGAAACCGACTCAAGAGGACGAGCAAAGTAAGAGTCCTGAAGAAATCATCAACATTTATCAAGAAGAATTAAAAACTGGTGACATTTATGATAAATTCAGCAAGTTAGATGGAGTCACACTTGAAGTCAAAGTTTCAGAGGACAAAAAAACCGTTGCACAAGTTGCCCACTTTGATCTCAGCAAAGCAAAAGAACAACAAGTCATGGCTGCTTTAGGGGAAACAACTAAAGATAACCTATTCAAAAAGATTAAGGAAAAGCCCGAAGATTTCTTTGCTTTTCTGCTATCTCAAGGATTCACAGAAGAATGAAATCTTTTCTGACTGATTTCTTTCACTTTAGAAACTATCCTGTCTTGCTAGCCAAGTCCTTAGTTCGCCAGCAAGAAAAAACTTAGGGAATATTTTTTAGAGCAAGCTATTGGCTTTCATTTCTCCAATAGCATGATTTTCAAGGAGTTTTTATGCGCTTAACTAAAAAAACTGTTTTTATTGGTATCGCTTCTCTTCTTATTTTGGGCTTAGCTGCATGGGGAGTAAATGCATTTCTCGTCATGAACAACGCTCAGCAAAGTTTTGATAAAAATTTTATTCACTTTCAAGCTAAAAGTGATGACAACGAAACTTTTATTACACAAGGCATCGGAAAAAAAGAAGCCTATAATTTATCCTACTCTCCTACTAAGAAGACCATTGAAATAAGCAAATCGACTAAAAATGGAGATATCTATTCTTCCGATTCCATTTACGGAGCAGTAAAAGTCTATGATATAAAACAAAACGCTAATCACTATGTCTTTATAACTGCTGCAAAACCAATAATCGTTGACTTTGGAATAACTTCAGTCAAGGTAACTTATGACGGAGGTCATTTTGAAACTCCATACTCTGAGCTGCATTTTGGTGAATCTTTCCCTAGTGAAGACAACTAGATAGAAAGTATTCCAGACCGTCAATCTCTATTTATGAACTAACCGAGCTAAAAAGCTATGGTTAGTTTTTGTTTGCAAAAAAAGCGGTTGAAACCGCTTTTTATCTCAATACTGCTTCTGCCAGCGCTTTTTGGATAGCAATGACACTTTTATCACTTCGGAAAGTTAAGGTTTCGGCTGGTTCCTCAGCACTCGAAACCCAGATTTTCAGCTCAGCGTCTAGGTCAAAGTGGCCAGCCGTTTCCACTGAAAAGCGAGAAATGGATCGATAAGGATAAGACTTATAAGCCGTTTTCTTGCCTGTCACTCCCTGCTTGTCCACCAAGATCAAACGCTTATCTGTAAAGACAATCAAGTCACGAATGAGGCTGAAAGCCAACTCCACATTTTCTGCTAGCGTCAGAATATTCTCCAATTCTCTTTCTGTTTTTTCAATATCCTTCTGAGAGGCATTGCCCAATAAACCACTGAATAATCCCATGTTTCGATCCTCCAATCCATTTTCCCTACTATAGCATTTTCAAGGCCAATAAGCAAAAGAAAGAGAGTGGGACAGAAATCTGAAATTCGTTAGAATTCGATTTCGTCGTCCCACCTCCGCACAGTTGAGTAGGGCTGTAAAAGCTGATGAAATCAGCTTAGTAGAGCCCACTCAACCACTGCGTCTTGCTCGACAATCCAAAGACAATTGAGAGGCTAGGACTTTTGTCCTAAACTCTTGTTTTATTTTGTCAAAATAGACAGAGTTTCTAGCAGATTATCGGCGTGGACTTCAATGGTATCGCCCGTAGCTTTAATCTTGACTTCGACGATGCCTTCTGCGGCTTTCTTGCCAACTGTCACACGGATTGGAAGACCAATCAAATCGCTGTCGCTGAACTTGACACCCGCACGCTCATTGCGATCATCCACCAAGACCTCATAACCAGCACTTAGCAAGTTAGCCTCGATTTGGTCAGTTAGAGCCAAGGCTTCCTCGTCCTTGACATTGACCGGAATCAGGTGAACGTCAAATGGTGCCAGCTCTTTCGGGAAGTTGATGCCCCAAGCATAGCGGAATTCACCCTTAGGAGTTTTATTGACAAAGAGACGAGCGTGTTGCTCCATAACAGCAGAGAGGAGACGGCTGACACCGATACCGTAGCAGCCCATAATCATCGGCACTGCTCGACCATTTTCATCCAAGACATTGGCATTCATGCTGTCAGAGTAGCGTGTTCCCAATTTAAAGATATGCCCAATCTCAATCCCACGAGCAAACTTAAGGATACCTTGGCCATCTGGAGACACTTCACCTTCGCGAACTTCGCGGATATCCACATACTCAGGGCTAAAGTCACGGCCTGGATTAACACCAGTCAAGTGGTAGCCATCTTCATTGGCTCCTGCCACAGCATTAGAAAGGTCTTGGACTCTACGGTCTGCGATAATGGTCACATCTTCTGGCAGATTGACTGGGCCTAGTGAGCCAAAGCCTGCGCCCAAGATCTGACGAACATCCTCTTCACTAGCGACTTCAAAGAAATCAGCTCCCAGATGATTTTTCAGCTTAACTTCGTTGAGTTGGTCATTGCCGACAAGGAGCGCTACGACAGGCTTTTCATCAGCCATGTAAACCAAGGTCTTAATTGTTTCTTCTGTATCAACTTGTAGGAAAGCTGCTACCTCATCAATGGTCTTGCAGTCAGGAGTTTCTACACGCACCAACTCTGCTTCAGTCACTACTTTTTTGTTTGGTTTGTAAGCATTGGTTGCCATTTCTAGGTTGGCTGCATAGCTAGACTCGCTAGAGTAGGCAATGGTATCTTCCCCAGAAACCATCCATTTAAGCAATTCTGCCTTGATTTCTTCTTGTACTTCTGCAGGAATTTCATCAAACGAGGCAACTGACTTATCCAAAACGACCCAACGGTCAAGATCTGTACGAGCAGGTGTGATTGCCATAAATTCTTGGCTGTCCTTACCACCCATGGCACCACCGTCACCGATAATGGCTTTGAAATCTAGCTCGCTGCGAGTGAAGATTTTCTCATAGGCTGATTTGTACTCATCATAAGTTACATCCAAACTATCGTAGTTAGCGTGGAAACTATAACCATCTTTCATGATGAATTCACGCGTACGAAGAAGGCCGTTCCGTGGACGTTTTTCGTCACGGTACTTAGGCTGGATTTGGTACAAGTTCAGTGGCAATTGCTTGTAAGACTTGACAGAATCACGGACAATTGCTGTGAACGTTTCTTCGTGAGTTGGACCTAGGATAAAGTCTGACTTCTCACGATTTTTCAATTTATACAAGTCTTCACCGTAGGTTTCATAACGGCCAGATTCACGCCAAAGGTCAGCACTGAGAAGGGCTGGAGCCAACATCTCAACCGCACCAATCTTATCAAATTCTTGGCGCATGATCTTCTTAGCTTTTTCGATCACACGGTTAGCCAATGGCAGATATGAATAAACACCTGCTGATACTTGACGAACATAACCAGCACGAAGCATCAAAGCGTGGCTGATGACCTGCGCATCACTTGGCATTTCGCGAAGTGTTGGAATAAGCATTTTACTTTGTTTCATTCAGATTCATTCCTTTTCTATTTCAAAAATAATTTCATAATATCGTTCCAAGTAACGGCAATCATCAAGATAACCATGACCGCCACTCCAGCAAGGGTTAAGTAGGTCTCTACCTCCTGCTTGAGTGGTTTCCGACGAACCAGCTCGATCAAATTGATCAAGATTTTTCCACCATCCAAGGCCGGAATGGGGATCAAGTTAAAGATTCCGATATTGATGGACAACATGGCCATCAGGGACAGGATAGCTGGAAGTCCAAGCTCCGCGGCTTGCGAACTCGCTTTGTAGATCGCTACCGGACCACCCAACTTGTTCAAACTAAAGTGGAAGATGATATCCTTCAAGGCCGTTAAGATACGAGTTGCTGTGTACCAAGTATCTGTCACACCTGACAGAAGCTTATCGAAAAAGCCCGTCTTGACAGCATTGGTCACACCGATATAATAGCGTCCACCATCTTCTTCTGGTTGGACCGTCACTTTTTGAGTCTTCCCGTCTCGTTCATAGGTAATCGTTACTTCTGGATTTTTTCCTTGGTTATGGGTTGCCTTCTGGACAGAATCTGTCAATTCATCCCAGTTGGAAACCTTGTATTCATTAATCTGAACGATCTGGTCATTGTCTTTTAGACCAGCCTTAGCCACCACTCCTTGAGGAACAACTCGAACATGGTTGCTGTAGTAGTCCACTGCTCCTCCCTGCATAAAGGCCAGGAGCGAGTACACAATAATACTCAGAATAAAGTTGTTCATAGGACCAGCAAAATTGGTGATGAGGCGTCCCCAGATAGTCGCATTTTGATACTGGACATCCAGCGGAGCAATCCGAACTTCCGTTCCGTCCTCCTCAACAATGGTCGCATCGTGATCAACAGAATAAGTCTTTGTCTCATCCAAGACCAGCCCTGTAATCTCCAGTTTTTCTTCAAAATCAAAACTGGTTACATTCATAGGCAGAGCCGTCTGATCAATTTTCTTGCCAGACAGATTGATACGGACGACTTTTCCATCTTCATTCAAGGTCAGACTAGCTGGCGTACCTGTTTTGATTTCTGTCGAATCCTCGCCCCAGCCAGCCATGCGGACATAGCCACCTAACGGTAGAATCCGAATCGTATAAGCTGTTCCATCCTTGCCAATATGAGCAAAGATTTTCGGGCCCATCCCAATGGCAAACTCACGAACTAGAATGCCTGATTTTTTGGCAAAGTAGAAATGTCCAAATTCATGAACCACCACAATGATCCCAAAAATAATAATAAATGTAATAATCTGCATAAGTCTAATCTTTCTCTTAAGATTGTTCATTAAGCCAAGAAGGCTTTAAGCTGCTTGGCCACCAAACTCCTTAGAACAGGCCAAAGAGGTGCATCAGTGGAAAGACAAAAAGCAAGCTATCAAAGCGATCTAAAACACCGCCATGTCCAGGAATAAATTTCCCTGAGTCTTTCACACCAAAGTGACGCTTAATGGCGCTCTCTACCAAGTCTCCAAATTGGCCAGCAATACTAAAGACAACAGTCAAGAGCAGCATGGTCACAAAGCTATACGGAGTGGCAACTTGTGGACGGACAGACATAAAAATCGCAGAAACCAGCACCGCTGAGATAATGCCTCCTAAACTGCCTTCAATGGTTTTATTTGGCGATATCTTTGGCAATAATTTTCTCCGTCCGTAGCGGGTACCAACCAGGTAGGCTCCACTGTCTGTCGCCCAGACGATAAAGAGGGCCAGCAAAACCTTGTCCACATTCACCAAACGGGCATCGATCAAAGCATTAAAACCTAAACCAACATAAAAACTAGAAGCAATCGGATAAGCCGCATCCTCAAAGCTATAAGAGGAACCTAAAACAGTCGCTCCTAGCAAGACGAAAACGACCAAGCCATAAGCCATCACATTGCCATCCACAGGTAAAAATTTAAGGTAGTTCTCAAGTGGCAGGGTCAAGACAAAAGCTGCTAGCATAGCCAATCCGCCTTCTAAGGTCGCTGTCGGAAGCCCCTTCATCTTAAGCAATTCATGCACTGCTAGCATAGCTAGAAGACCAACGCTGATCTGGAAGGGAATCCCTCCCATCTTCACTAGAGGAATAAAAATAGCTAGAGCAATTCCTCCAAAAAGAAGACGTCTTTGTAAATCTAAACTCATCTTTTTCTCCCTCCTTTATACACCGCCGAAGCGTCGATTGCGGCGATTATACTCTACAACCGCATCCTTCAAAGCCTTCTCATCGAAATCCGGCCAAAGGATATCTGTAAAATACAACTCGCTATATGCTGTCTGCCAAGGCAAGAAATTGCTAAGGCGCAGCTCGCCACTCGTACGAATAACCAAGTCAGGATCCCGTAAACTTGCAGGCAAACTGCTAGTGTAGAGATAGTCTCCAATCATTTCCTCTGTAATATCTGCTGGCTGAACTTTCGCATCTAAAACATCTTGGGCAAGCTTCTGAACTGCTTGATTGATTTCAGCTCGTCCACCGTAGTTCAGGGCGAAGTTCAAAATCAGCCCTGTATTCAAGCGAGTCAGATCTTCAGCCTTCTCCAAGGCCTCAAAAGTAGCTTTAGGAAGTCGCTTCGTGTCACCAATCATTTGAATCTTCACATTATTTCTGTGCAATTCTGGCACATAGCGGTCATAAAACTCAACCGGCAGATTCATAATGAAGGACACTTCTTTCTCTGGTCGCGCCCAGTTTTCCGTTGAAAAGGCATAGACTGTCAAGACCTGCACACCCATCTCCTTAGCTGCAATCGTCACTTCTTGCAAGGCTTCCATACCTGCCTTATGTCCAAAGACGCGCGGCTGCATACGTTTTTTAGCCCAACGACCATTGCCATCCATGATAATGCCTATATGCTTGGGAACAAGCAAGGCCTCATCGAGCTTTTCTTTTTTCTTAAAACTAAACATATTTTTTATCCTATTTAAAGTTTTATCATTTCATTATATCATAAATCCTTTAAATGTGGGCAGGAGAGCTGATTTTTCGTCTATCAGAGCTGATGATGAATAGCTGGTAGTGTATGCAGACAGGTTTCGCTAGTGTTGTGCAACTATAATATTGTAAAAGATGAGTTTACAATATGTCCTTAAAATAAAAAAGACAGCCTCTCGACTGTCCTATATCCTATTCTTCAATAGCAGTATCTTCATCAGACACAGCGATATCGCCTTCCACTCCCGCAGCAGCTGGGATACCTTCTGTCAATGGCAAAACAGTCTTAATGGCTGCCAATTCAAATGTCAAGAAAACACCGTCTACATCCAAGACAACTGTCTTACGCTCTGAATCAACTTCATCAACAGTCCCGTAAAGACCACCAATAGTAATGACTTCATAGCCTTTTTGCAGTTTATTAAGGCTTTCCATCCGTTTTTCAGCTTGCTTTTTCTGTGTCCGTACTTGGAAATACATCATTCCCACTAGTACAACGAAAAAAATAATCATTATTGTTGGATTCATTTCTCTTCTCCTTTGGAATTCATCTACGTAATTACTATAGCAGATTTTGGCCCGTTTGACAAGGCAGGAAAATAATTTCCAAAAAAATCAGGATGACTAGCATCCTGATCTTAAGTCTTTTTATTTAAGATTTTTAACAACTTCTGCTACATGATCAACTGTAAAGCCGTATTCTTCCAGAACCTTGCCTGCTGGAGCAGAGGCACCAAACTGGTCGATTCCGATAACTGCACCGTCCAGACCGACATACTTGTACCAAGGCTGGCTAGCTGCCATCTCAATCGCTACGCGGCGACGAACGGCATTTGGTAGAATTTCTTCTTTGTAGGCTGCATCTTGAGCGTCAAACAGCTCTGTTGATGGCACGCTGACCACGCGGATTTTAGCGCCTTCTGCTGCAAGTGCTTTAGCAGCTGCAACAGCCAAATTAACCTCAGAACCAGAAGCCAACAAGATAGTATCGAAATCTGCTCCTGTTTCGTAAACCACATAAGCTCCTTTAGCTACCTTGTCAAAGTCTGTTCCTTCTTCGACTGTCAGATTCTGACGGGTCAAGACCAGAGCAGTCGGAGTGGATTGACTCTTAAGAGCCAAGTACCAAGCTGCCTGAGTTTCACGCGCATCTGCTGGGCGAAGAACAGTCAGGTTTGGAATAGCACGCAGACCAGCCAAATGCTCAATCGGCTCATGAGTCGGTCCATCTTCACCAACTGCAATTGAGTCGTGAGTGAAGACATAAGTCACTGGCAAGCCTTGAAGGGCAGACAAACGGACAGCTGCCTTGACATAGTCTGAGAAGACGAAGAAGGTACCGCCGTAAACGCGAAGACCACCATGAAGCGCCATACCATTGAGAATAGTTCCCATAGCAAACTCGCGCACACCAAACTGGATGTTGCGGTTGAGACGGTGGGCATCATCCTGCAGGCCATCCTCCTTGATGTAGGTCATATTGGAATGAGCCAAGTCAGCAGAACCACCGAGGAAAGTTGGAAGCACCTTAGCTGCTGCATTGAGGGCATCCTGACTGGAATTACGGGTCGCTTGAGAGAATCCGTTTTCAAGCACTGGGAAGTCTTCTGGTTTGATTTCTACTGGATCCTGACCAGCGATAATAGCCGCTACTTCTGACGCCAATTCTGGATAGGCTTGCTTGTAGTCCTCTACTAGCTGTTTCCAAGCATCGTATGCTGCGGCACCACGCTCTGCTACATTTGTACGGTAGTCAGCATAGACTTCCTCAGGAATCTCAAATGACGCATAGTCCCAGCCCAAGGCTTTACGAGTAGCTTCTGCTTCTTCTGCTCCTAGAGGCGCACCGTGCACTGCATTGGTTCCTTGCTTGTTTGGAGAACCGTAACCGATAACCGTCTTAACTTCAATCAAAGATGGCTTGCCAGAAGCTTTCGCTTCATTGATAGCTGCATCAATCGCAGCTAGGTCTGTTCCGTCTTCTACCAAGGCAGTATGCCAGCCGTAAGCTTCATAGCGGGCACGAACATCTTCTGTAAAGGAATCCTTAGTTTCCCCATCCAAGTTGATATCATTTGAATCGTAGAGGACAACCAGCTTGTCCAGCTTTTGCAGACCAGCGTAAGAAGCCGCCTCAGCTGAAACCCCCTCCATCAAATCGCCATCACCACAGATTACGTAAGTGTAATGGTCGAAAATCGGATAGCCTTCACGGTTGTACTTAGCGGCCAAGAAACGCTCTGCTTGAGCAAATCCAGTCGCTGTAGAAATCCCTTGTCCCAATGGTCCAGTCGTCGCATCAACTCCAGCCGTATGACCAAACTCTGGGTGACCTGGTGTCTTAGAGCCCCATTGGCGGAAGTTTTTGATTTCCTCCATGCTGACATCTTTAAAGCCAGACAGATGAAGCAAGGCATAAAGCAACATAGAGCCGTGTCCTGCAGATAGAACGAAGCGATCGCGGTTAATCCAATTTGGCTCTTCTGGATTGATACGCAGCTGTTTGGTAAATAGGTCGTAAGCCATCGGCGCAGCGCCCATCACGACACCAGGGTGACCTGACTTAGACTTTTCAATCGCGTCAATTCCTAAAAAGCGAATGGCATTAACAGATAATTGTGACATTGAGTTCTCCTTATAAAAAATTTAGCGAGCTGCTACAACCAGCAGACATTCCTACGCTCATTTTTCTTATTTCCATTATATGAAATTTTTGCCTTTCCTGCAATAATGGAAAGACCATTCTTTCCTTCAGTAAAAGAATCCCACAAGCAAGCACTCATAGAATTCCAGTTATATATATTTCCCAGTAAAATCAGCTACTTATTGAATAGTAATACCGTATTTTTCATGATTTTCTTCGTACCAATTAATCAGAGCAATAGCTGTTTGATAAGTAATATTTTTAATCTTGCTGCTACCTTTGACCAGTGTCAAGATACTCATTTTGCTGATGTTGGCATCTGTCGCCACACGATAGCTTGTCAAAACTCCATCGATTAGTAATTGAATAACAGCTTCTACCTTTTTATAATCAGACATTGTAGTAATATCCAATTTCTCCATTTTGCATTCCTTCCATAACATTTATCTTTTCCTAACCATTATACACTTTTCTATGGTATTTACATATATAAATGCTTGGAGCGTTAAAAAGAGGAAATTAGCTGATTTTTGCTATCTAGTTTAGCTAGATTTTGAAAAGGTTGACAAGCGACAAAAATGAGTATTAGTCCATATAGGGTAGCAGGTAGCCGTAGCCTTCCTCTTCCATTTGCTCTCTGGGAATAAATCGCAGAGATGCTGAGTTGATGCAATAGCGCAAGCCACCTAATTCTTGAGGACCGTCGGTAAAGACGTGACCCAAATGGGCATTTCCTGAGCGACTCCGTACTTCGATTCGCTCCATGCCATGGCTCAAATCTTGATAATATTTGATAACCTCGCGAGCGATAGGACGAGCAAAACTAGGCCAGCCACAACCAGATTCAAACTTGTCAGCCGCAAAAAAGAGTGGCTCGCCAGTTGTCACATCAACATAAATCCCTGCCTCAAAAGTGCTATTGTAAGCATTATGGAAGGGGCGCTCCGTTGCGCTCTGCTGAGTCACCTGATACTGCTCCTCACTTAGCACTGCTTTGAGTTGCTGCTGGCTAGGTTTAGGATAATGGCCCGCATCTACCAAGGGCTGCTCAGCATCCTTGACATTGATATGGCAATAACCCGTCGGATTTTTCTTGAGATAGTCCTGATGATACTCCTCGGCCAAGATATAATGGCGCAAGGGCTCTAGCTCTACAGCCAAGTTTTGCCCTAATTGCTCCTCCTGCTCAGCGAAAACCTGCTCGATAGTGGTGCGATCTTCCTCACGGACATAGTAAACACCTGTCCGATACTGACGGCCAATATCATTCCCCTGTTTGTTGATAGATAGGGGGTCAATGACTCGGAAATAGTAGAGCAAAATTTCCCGCAGGCTGATTTTTTCTTCGTCATAGATCAAGTGCACCGTCTCCGCATGGTCGGTCTGGTGAATGAGCTGGTAGTTAGTGGACTCCACTTGCCCATTGGCATAGCCTACTGTCGTTTCCTCAATGCCTTCAATCCTAGAAAAATATTCCTCCAAGCCCCAGAAACAGCCGCCTGCTAGATAAATTTCTGCCATAAACATCCCTCCAATCTTTTCCTCTATTTTCTCATAAAAAGAAGAACTTTTATAGGATTTTGATTGGGACTTTCTTAGAAATCATATCAAATACTGCGCCTCTATGGATTAGTCAAATTCAATAGTTTCAGGAAAATATAAAAAGACAGGAAATTTCCCATCTTTAATTAAAGGTTTAATTCCTTGTATTCTGTTCGGTAACCAACTTGCACAATCCGACCATCTTGGACTAGCAGTGGTCGCTTCATCAGCATGCCATCGGTCGCCAAGAGTGCGGCTGCCTCCTCAGCAGAAAACTGAGGGACCTTATCCTTGAGCCCCAATTCTCGGTACTTGATACCACTGGTATTAAAGAAAGACTTAATCTCCAAATCTGAATGAGTTATCCATTGCAAAAGTTGATCTTGGCTAGGCGTTTCCTTGACAATATCCACCGCTTCAAAGTCCACTCCTAATTGATTGAGCTCAGCCTTGGCCTTGCGGCAGGTAGAGCATTTTGGGTATTCAATAAATTGTAACATTGTTTCTCCTCCGTCCCTATGATAGCCCAGCTAGCTCCTTCTTGTCAAGCCAAGGATCGTCAGAAAAAGCCGACAAGCGAAAGGCTCATCGGCAGGCACAGACGCATTCCATGAAGAAACACCTCTATTTTTTGATTATTTTTTAATTAAACGCACGCGCACAATATTGTCGCTATTTTCAAATTTATCAACCAGCTCCTGAATCTTGCTTTCATCCGACTCATCCAAATCCAGCAAGGTATAAGCATAATCGCCCTTGGAACGATTGATGATATTGTCGATATTGATATTCAAATCACTGACCGCTGTTGAAATCCGAGCTACAATATTCGGTACATTTTTGTTAATCAAGGTAATCCGATAAGGCGCTGAGAGTGCCTGACGGACATTAGGAAAATTCACTGAGTTGATAATCTCTCCCGTTTCCATGAAGCGTCGGATGGTTTTCCCAGCCATAATGGCACAGTTGAGCTCAGCTTCCTCTGTCGAGCCACCCAGATGCGGAAAGACAGTAATCTGCGGATGACGGAGCAGCTCTTCTACACCAAAGTCTGTGATATAGCGCTTGACTACACCAGCTTCTATGGCTTCAAAAAGAGCAGCATTGTCCACCAACTCGCCACGGGCAAAGTTGATGAGAGTCGTCCCCTTTTGCATGAGACCAAAAGCCGCTTGATCAAAAGTGGCGCGTGTATCCTCAGTCAGAGGGACGTGGATAGTGATATAATCACTCTTCTCAAAGATTTCTTTAATGTCTGCTACCCGTTTGACATGGCTAGAGATATTCCAAGCCGTTTCAATGGATACATAAGGATCATAGCCCAGGACGTTCATCCCCAGACGATAGGCATCGTTAGCAATACGGCCGCCGATAGCTCCTAACCCAATAACTCCCAAAGTCTTCTCTGCAATCTCTGTCCCAGCAAACTGCTTCTTACCAGCTTCCACTTGCTTGGGAACATCATCTCCAGAAAGGCCGTTAGCCCAACTGTTAGCTGCGATATAGTCACGCGCAGACAGGAGAATGGAAGCCAAGACCGCTTCTTTCACCGCATTGGCATTAGCTCCTGGTGTGTTGAAGACCACAATTCCTTGCGCTGTTGCTTGGTCGACAGGAATATTATTGGTTCCTGCGCCAGCCCGCGCAATGGCTTTGAGCTTGCTTGGAAATTCCTGTCCATGCAGGTTTTGACTGCGCAGGATATAAGCATCTGGATTGTCCGACTTATCTCCGTCAATCTGAAAAGCATTGCCCAGCTCCTTAAGGCCGATTTGATTGATATTATTAAAGGTTTTGACACTAAAGACCATAGTTTCCCTCTCTTAAGAATTTTCTTCTTCAAATTTCTGCATAAAGGCAATCAAGTCCTTGACACCTTGGAGCGGAAAGGCATTGTAGAGACTAGCTCTCATGCCGCCTACGCTGCGGTGCCCCTTGATATTCTTGAATCCCGCTGCTGCAGCCTCTTTGTTAAATTTAGCATCCAGCTCTGGGCTAGGAGACACAAAGGGAATATTGGCTACTGAGCGTTGCTCCTTATAACGGACTGGATTGCGGTAAAAGTCTGACTGCTCAATGAAGTCGTACAAAAGGCCAGATTTTTCACGGTTGAGCTTTTCCATTTCTGCTACGCCACCTAGCTCCTTGACCCATTCAAAGACCAGCTTGGCCATATAGATGGCGAAAGTTGGTGGTGTATTGTAAAGAGAGCCATTGTCCGCCTGAATACGGTAGTCCAACATGCTAGATAGAACTGGCTCATCATTGAGCAAATCCTCACGAATGATGACAACTGTCACGCCGGCAGGTCCGATATTCTTCTGAGCCCCAGCATAAATCAAACCAAAATCCTCTACCCGATACTGGGCAGCAAGGATATTAGAAGACATATCCGCCACAATCGGCACGCCATTGGTCGCAGGCAGGTCGTAGATAGCCGTTCCTTCAATAGTATTATTGGTTGTCAGATGTACATAAGCCGCCTGCGGATCAATCTCCTTTTCATCAAAAGAAGGAATTTCCGTGTAATTTAAATCCTCTGACGAAGCCAAGAGAATAGGCTCAAAAGGCACGGTCTTAGCCAGCTTGACAGCTTCTGTGTAGGCTTTCTTGCCCCAAGAACCAGCCACTAGGTAATAGGCCTTGCCGCCTTGGGCTAGATTAAGGGGAATCATGCTAAACTGGGTAGAAGCTCCCCCCTGCAGGAAGAGCACGCGGTAATTGTCCGGAATAGCCATGAGCTCACGCAGCAAGCTCTCAGCTTCTTTGATAATATCGTCAAATTCTTTGGATCGGTGGGACAGCTCCATCACGCTCATGCCACTTTGGGCATAGTCTAAAAACTCAGCCTGAGCTTTTTTCAAGACTTCCTTGGGCAATACTGCCGGTCCAGCAGAAAAATTGTAAATGGTCATATCCTACCTCCAAAAATGTATTTTGTCTATCATATCACAATGTTCAGAAAATTTCTATAATTCTTTCAAAGATATTTTTCTTTTGGGGAAATTCCCGAACAAAAGGAGGATTTTGAACAAAAAACTAGTCGAATAGGACTAGTTTCTGTCTTCTTCATGATAAAGGGCATAGAGCTGACTTTTATTACGCCCGTATTTTTTGGCCACTTCCTTGATGGCCTGATTTTTCTTGCTACCGGATTGGACCAAGCTGTCAATTTCAGCCAAGAGATCCGCATCCGCTTTGTCTTCCTTCTCCAGACTTGCACCAGCCACAATCAAGAGGCACTCGCCCTTGAGTGCATTCTCCGCCAAATAGCCTACCAACTCAGAAATCCTGCCTCGTTGGTATTCTTCATAGATTTTGGTTAATTCCCGAACCAAGACAACCGAGCGGTCGCCGTAGACTTCCAGCATATTTTCCAGCGTAGCCTTGACCCTGTGGGGAGACTCGTAAAAGATCTGTGTCTCTGGATAAGTCTTTTTACTCTCGAAAAATTCCTTCTGCTGCCCAGACTTACGAGGCAAGAAACCATAAAAAATATGAGGCTGAGGCGCTAAACCACTGGCAATCAGAGCGGAAATCCCGGCGCTAGGGCCCGGAACCGTTACTACAGCAATGTCCTCAGCAATAGCCGCCTTGACCAAATCATGACCCGGATCCGAAATACTAGGCAAGCCTGCATCGGAAACCTGGGCTAGATTTTGACCTGACTTGAGCAAGTCCAGCAAGACCGGTATCTTTTCCTGAGCATTGTGCTCATGAAAGCTGATCTGCCGCGTCTCAATCCCAAAGTGTTTGAGCAAAAGGCCCGTATTTCTAGTATCTTCAGCCGCAATGACATCCACTTCCTTAAGGGTATTGACCATACGCATGCTCATGTCGTCCATATTTCCAATGGGAGTCGCCACCAAATACAGTTTGCCGTAAGGCGACTGTCCCTTAAAACTCTTCTGAATCTGCATTTCTACTCCCTGAATAACAACTCATCGCAGAACATGCACTCTGCATCGTTTTCTCGGCGTTGACCATAGAAATCTGTACACACATGAAAACCATCGTAATACAGTTTGCGAAGATTGTCCCGATTTTTATTGATTTTAACCGGTGCTGCTTGCTCTACCTCACCTAGTCGCTCTCTCAGCTTGTCATTTTCTAGCTGGAGGACGATATTTTCCTCTACGACACTCTTGAGATTTTTCTTGATGGCCTCTACCTCAGCAAGGGTCACTAAAAGCGTCTGAGAAAAATCATCCAAGGCATCAAATAGTTCTTTTTTATTCATTATCTGCTCCTATCTTGCTTGGGCACTGGCTTTTAAAATCATGTATTCCAGAGCATTTTGAAAAGACACATTGGCTCGCCACATCTTCTTTGCTTCTAAGAGATCTTCCAGTTTCTTGCGACCTGCCTCGTTTCCAAGTTCCTTGGCTAGCAAGACCTCCAAAATTTTAAAGATCTGCTCCTGTTTATCCTTGTCCTCAGCCAGTTTAGCTAGCTTGGCCACTTGGAGATAAGCCTGATTCTCATTGGTCAAGGCAGCCTTAACAAATCTCTGACTCTCACTGACCAGCTCAAAGAAAGACTTGTTGGAAACCAACTGATCGGCCTCTTCCTGGGTCTGGCTATATGCAGCCAGCAACTCAGCCTGACTTTTGATTAAGCCAGCCTCTTCCAGCTGGTGCTGGAGAGCTACCTGATTCTTCCGAAAGTGAAAAATCTGCGTTCGACTCTTGATGGTAGGCAAAATCAGATGCTCATCGGCTGTCAAAAGAAAGATGTAAATCTCACTTTGGGGCTCTTCGATGACTTTGAGGAGGGAATTAGCGGCATTGACGTGCATCTTATCTGCATCACAGATGATAAAGACCTGTCTGTTGCCCTCCATACCGCTCTGGGAAAAACTTCTCACCAGCTCGCGAATGCGCTCCGTTTTGATAATGCCATTCACCGGTCGCACAATCGTCACATCCGAAAAGTCCTCACTCTCAATCAAGCGACAAGCCCGGCAAGTACCACAGGGCCAAACTCCCTGACGATTTTCACAAAAGAGACTCTGGGACAAGGTCAATGCCATGACAAAACTGGAAAAATTCCCTGAAAATAAATAAGCATGATTGAGCCGCCCTGATTCTAAGATTTGCTGAAAAGTTTCTGTAAGCTGAGGCTGGGCCTGACGTAATTCTTCTACTGTCATTTTTCTTTGATAAAACGCTCTTTGATAACTGCCAAACTGTCGGCCACGACTTGCTCCAGCGGCTGACTAGCATCTATCTTGACGACACGTTCTGGTTCCTTTTCTAAAATAGTCAGATAGCCTTGGCGCACGCGCTCGTGCAAGTCGAGACCTTCCAGATCCAAACGATTGACTTCACGCTCCTGGTCTCTAGCAATGCGAGCCAGACCTTCCTTGACATCAATATCGAAATAAAGGGTCAAATCTGGCTTGAGTCCATCAGTCGCAAACTGGTTAAGCCATTCCACATCGTCAACTGCCAAGCCCCGTCCATAGCCTTGATAAGCCACCGAGCTATCAATAAACCGATCTTGCAAGACCCATGTCCCTTGCCCTAGGGCAGGCAGAACTTTCTCCGCCAAATGTTGACGTCGGCTGGCAATATAAAGCAGCAACTCCGTCTTAGCATCCATGGCTGTGTGCCCCTTATCCAAAATCACCTCGCGGATTTTCTCAGAAATAGCCACACCGCCAGGCTCTCTCGTCGTTAGCAACTCACAGCCCATCTCTTTCAGCTGAGGAAGCAAAGCCTCTAAAACACTGGTTTTCCCAGCACCTTCTGGCCCTTCTAGCGATATAAAAACACCTTTTTTCATCGTTTTCCTTTTACATTCATTCTGCCAATGGATACAGAAATTCCTATTTTAGTCTATGCTTTATTGTACCAAAAATTATCCCAAAAGCCCATAGAAGAATTTCTCGAAAACTATTTCATATTATTTTCAAAAATGAAAACTTTTGATAAAATAGAGTCAGAAAATTCTTAGGAGTGTCTGATGTTTAAATTTAAAAATATACTGGCCATCATTCTGGGGGCTGGAATTTTTTCTTTTGGGATTCATTATTTGGTGATTCCTTTTCACTTATATGAGGGTGGAGCAACGGGGATCACCTTGATTGTCTACTACCTCTTCAAGATTCCTGTATCAACCACCAATTTGGTCATCAATATTCCACTCTTTATTCTCGCTTGGAAATTACTGGGAAATCGCACCCTTTACCTTAGTATTTTAGGGACTTTCTCTGTATCAGCTTGGCTGAAACTATTCGAGTTGCTACCTGCTTCCAAACATTTACAAGACTATTTCTTCTCTTCCTTGGATGGCGATGTCTTACTAGCCTGCCTTGGAACGGGAATTATTCTTGGAGTTGGTCTAGGCATCATTTTCAATGCTGGAGGAACGACTGGTGGTACTGATATCGTAGCTCGTATCTTCAATAAATATACCAGCATCTCCATGGGCCGCCTCATGCTGACAGTGGACTTTATCGTGATTTCTCTGGTTCTTTTAGTCTTTAAAGATCTGCGCATGGTTTCTTATACACTCATGTTTGTCTTTATCACCTCTCGTGTTATTGACTTGATTGCTGAAGGTGGCTTCGCTGGCAAAGGCTTCCTGATTGTCACCAGCAAACCAATAGAACTAGCTGAAGCCATCAATGAAAAACTTGGAAGAGGGGTCACCTATCTGCAAGGACAGGGCTTCTATAGCAAGCGGGATTTGCAAATCGTTTATTGTGTTGTCTCTCGTAACGAAATGCAGCAAATGAAGAAACTCATCAATGACATCGATCCATTTGCCTTTACAACCATTACAGAGGCCCATGAAATCTTAGGAGAAGGTTTTACCTTAGACTCTAACAAACAGCCTATCGTCAAATAAATTTATCCTAAACGAAAAGACTTCAGAATGAACAATCATTCTGAAGTCTTTTTTTATTCTAAGTTATTCAATAATTGAATGAGAGTTTCAGCTGAGCGCTTTCCTGCTTCCAGGATAAATTCATCAAAAGTGATATTGGCATCATGGCTGGCTGTATCGCTCATCGCACGAATGACCATAAAAGGCAAACCAAGAGAATGAGCGGCTTGAGCAACTGCTGCTCCCTCCATCTCAACTGCCAAAACATCAGGAAAATGCTCCTTAATTTGGTCAATCTTATCCTGTCCAGCGATAAAACTATCTCCCGTCGCAATCAAGCCAACTCGGCTCGTCTGCTGGGTCTTTTCCAGCACGGCTTTCATCTCCTCAACCAAGTAGCGACTGGCTTCATAGTAGAGGGGTTGCCGTGCCATTTGACCGTAGTCATAGCCAAAAGCTGTCACATCCACATCATGGTAGACCAAACGATCTGCCACCACTACATCTCCAATTTCTAAGCCCGAAGCTACTGCTCCAGCGGAACCCGTATTGATGACCGCCGTCACCTCAAAGTCATTGGCTAAAACAGCTACACTCATGGCTGACATGACTTTGCCGATTCCACTTTCCACCAGGACAACCTCATGATGGCCAATCCGACCAATATAATAAACATGCCCTAGGCGCTGGTGTTTCTCAGCCATCTCTAGATGCTCTACCAGCAACTTCAACTCCTCAGGCATAGCCGCGATAATTCCGATTTTCATGATTCATTCTTTCCTTTTTACATTAAAAAGAGGGAGAGGAAGCAGAGTTTCATTTTCTCGTTTCCGTCACTCCCCTTCTTTATCATAGCCAAATAATGGCCGCAATTAAACCAATCAAAAGAAGCACAATCCAGAACAGGATTTTGTTTAACTTAGCCTGAAAAATACTTCGTTTTTGATTTTCGATTCGACGACTTTTGATAACTGTCGGTTCAACTTCAATCTGCAGAGTATCCTGATTGACAGCTCGCCGTGGAGCAGCATAGCCAAAAGTTCCTTTTCTAGCAATAGAAATGACCTTAGTTTCTTCATCGTCCATCAGCAAGGGACCATCAATATGTTCTCCACGATTGGCCCGCTCAATGATTTCATCTGTTAATAAAGCTTTTCCCATTGATCTACGTTCCTATTTATTCAGATTTTTTTGTTGCCAGTACTGAAGAGCCATGATGGTCTTGGCATCGCAGATGTCACCGTTTTGCAGCAACTGCTCCGCCTCTTCCAGACTAACTTCAAAAAGTTCCAATGTTTCATCCTCGTCTTGGGGACGAGGGTTTTCGACCTTTGTTAAATGGGTGGCGCTGTAGAGCTTGATTTTTTCATTGCAAAAACCGATGGCAGAGTAGAAATCATAGACTAACTCCAACTGCCCAGTGTAGCCCGTCTCTTCTTCTAATTCTCGGAGGGCCGCTGCTTGGGGATCAGCATTCTCTCCTAGCTCCATCTTGCCAGCTGGAATCTCGTAAGAAGTCGCTTCAATCGCCTTACGGTACTGCTTGACTAAAATCATCTTATTTTCCGGAGTGATAGCAATCACAGCCACCGCACCATTATGAAAAATCAAATCCCGTTGGGCTTGACCTTTACCCTCTGGCAACTCTACTTGGTCCTGAACCACTTTAAAAATTGGCCCCTGATAAATTTCCGTCCGTTGGACGGTCTTTTCTTCAAATTCCATGACTGAACCTACTTATTTTGAGGATGATGAGGAAGCCGCTTAGCATAATCTTCCTTGTTAATCTGACGGCCACGTCCCAGAGCAATGGCATCTGCTGGTACGTCCTTCGTAATAGTAGAACCCGCACCGACCAGTGAGTTATCACCCAGCTCAACTGGAGCAATAATGGTCGAGTTGGAACCAACAAAGACATTGTCGCCAATGATAGTCTTGTACTTCTTCTGACCATCATAGTTGACTGTAATCGTACCCGCACCAAAGTTGACATTAGCACCAACTTCAGAGTTTCCAATGTAGGTCAAATGACCAGCCTTGGTATTTTCGCCAATTGACGATCCTTTAACTTCTACAAAGTTTCCGACATGGACATTCTTGGCCAAACTAGAACCTGGACGAATGTGAGCGTAAGGCCCAACCGTCACTCCATCTGCCAATCTAGACTCTTCAATCATCGAGTTTGTAATAACCGCTCGCTGACCAATTTCTGAGTCTACAATATAAGTCCCATTGGTCAGAATCGTCTCTGCCCCAATCTTGGTTTGACCTTTCAGAGTCACGTTGGCTTCGATTTGCACTTCTGGTGCGATTTCTACATCTACATCAATATAGGTCGCATGAGGATTGACAAAGCTGACACCGTTAATCATGTGCTGCTGGTTAATCCGGCGGCGCATAATGCTTTCAGCTGTCGCCAAGGCCACACGGTCGTTGACACCGAGGCTTTCATCAAAGTCTTTCAGCGTATAAGCACCGACTTTTTCCCCATTTTCACGGAAAATTCCAATCACATCTGTGATATAGTATTCTCCCTGCGCATTGTTGGTATTGATATTTTTGAGAGCCTCAAAGAGACGAGCATTGTCAAAGACATAAGTCCCTGTATTGATTTCCTTGATTTGCTGCTCAAAGTCAGAAGCATCCTTCTGCTCGACAATTTTGATGACTTCTCCGTGCTGATTGCGCACGATCCGGCCATAGCCAAAAGGATTGTCCGCTTCAGCAGTCAGGATTGTCGCAACATTCTTGTGATTGATATGAAAATCAATCAGGTTTTTCAGGCTTTCTCCCGTAATCAGGGGAGTATCGCCAGCAATAACTAAGGTTTGGCCAGTTAAATTTTCCAAAACAGGCTCAGCCATCATGACCGCATGACCAGTTCCCAGCTGCTCGGTCTGACGGACAAACTCGGTCTGATCTGCCAAGACTTGCTCAACCAGCTCCGCTTTGTGCCCGATAACAGTAACAGTCTTCTCAGGCTCAATCGCGCTAACACTGCGGAAAACGTGCTCTAGCATAGAAATTCCTGCCACCTTGTGCAAGACCTTTGGTAAATCTGATTTCATGCGAGTACCCTTACCCGCAGCCAAAATAACGGCATAATTTGTCATAAATGAACTCTTTTCTTTAAGATATTACCCTTATTATACCACTAAAAAAGAATTTTTTAAAATGCAAATTGCAGAAGCAGAAACTAGCGCTTAGTAAACAAACTTCAAGCCATTGAGCGAAGCACTGTCCTAATCCGCAATCCACTCCATCCAGATCAATTCTTAAAAATCTTCTTGTGGAGCTTAAAAACGTTTTTTCCTTCGTTTATACTAGCTTTTGATAGCAGTGAATGGCTGGCAGATTATGCTCTTTAAACACTATAGGTCTATTGCTCCTATTGTCAAAATTTGGTTGGCGATTACACATTTAAAATTGATAAGTAAAGAAATATTTGCTATAATGACATAAAATCAAATGTTCACCCCTGCCTTATGAAGTGCAGAAAGCTCTACAAATCTGCTAGGGCAATACCATTTTTATGTGACCCATTTTGGGATGATACGATCCAAGGATTGTGAGCTCCACTTTCTAGTTTTCTTGTTTTTATCTGGCTAATTATATATTTAAACTTGTAAGGAGATCTTGGTTATGATATTTACTAAAAATCGCAAGAAGAGAGATGAATACTACCAACAGATTGACAGGATCTATAATAACGATAGTATCATCATTAGCTCAAAGTTACGGGAAGAGCTCCTAACTAGTGCCAAAGGTCTACAGAAGGGGGACCAAATCAGTTATTTGGCATTTAAGTTATATCCTTTTGTATGTGACGAGGTGCTCAAGAATAAGTCTAACGAATTGATCGCATTCAAAAAATACCTTGAAAAAACAAGATGGAAATATTATTGGGGAAGTGTGCGACGATAAAAACTCATAGAATCTCCCAGTGGAACTGTTAGTCTGATGACTTACCGTTCACACTAATTGAGGTTCTATGAGTTTTTTTCTTGCATGATATTTACAATTTAGCAATAAAAAAGAGAAGACCAAGTTGATCTTCTCCATATTATGACTTCTCTTCAATCCACTACAATTTAAAATTAGCCCCATAGTAGAAAGAACTGGACCAAAAAATCAATCATTCTTGATCTTATTCCCATCCTCTTCCTCTTTAATTTTCTGTGATGTATTTATAAACTTCTTGGCCTGCTACTGCTCCGTCTCCAACAGCTGTGGTGATTTGGCGAAGATCTTTCTGACGGACATCACCAATGGCATAAATGCCAGCAATAGCCGTTTTCATATGTTGATCCGTCACAATCCAGCCAGCTTCATCGCAAATACCCAGATCTTTGACAAAGTCGCTAACAGGATCTAGGCCGACATAAACAAAGACGCCGCCAAAGTCTGACTCGCTGATTTGTCCCGTTTTTACATTTTCAAAAACCACACTGGTTACCCTACGGTCGTCTCCTTTGATTTCTTTTACAACGGAATCCCAGATAAAGCTGATTTTTTCATTGGCAAAGGCCCGCTCCTGCAAGAGCTTTTGCGCCCGCAATTGGTCACGACGGTGAACAATGGTCACAGACTTTGCAAAGCGCGTGAGGAAAATCGCTTCCTCAACGGCAGAATCGCCGCCTCCAACCACTAAGAGATCTTCATCACGGAAAAAGGCACCGTCGCAGACCGCACAGTAGGAAACGCCGCGACTATTGTATTCTTCCTCACCAGGAACTCCTAGATGACGATGGTTGGCGCCAGAAGCCAAAATCACTGTCTTGGTCTCAAATACTTCATCCTCAGTAATGATTTTCTTATAGTCGCCATGGTCTTCAATTTTTTCAACTTGACCAAACAAATGCTCTACGCCTAGATTTTCTAGGGGCTCAAACATCTTTTCAGCCAGCTCTGGTCCGCTGATACGAGCATAACCGGGATAATTTTCAATCTCCGCAGTATTATTCATCTGGCCGCCGTAAATTCCGCGTTCAAGCAAGGCCACTTTTAAATTGCTTCTAGCTGCATAGAGGGCTGCTGTCATTCCCGCAGGACCAGCTCCAATAATCATTGTATCGTACATCATCTTTTTCCTTTCTCTTTGTTGTAACTACTGTTATTCTAACAGACTAGCGCATCTTTTACAAGTATTTAAGCTTTGAGAACAACCAGTAAGCCAAAAATCGCAAAAGACAAGATTGGAATCGTCATAATTGTAATCAAAAGAAGATCGTAAATTTGGCTTTGACCTACCGCAAGAGTTCGATCCTTGCGACCGAGCCGCTGCAATAAAAGCCACAAACCATCGGCAAGTCCTACCAGAATCGTCGTATAAATGAGACTTTGGATATAGAGAGAAAAAATTTTAATTAACATGTCAGCTCCTAAATAATCAGTTGCCTTAAAAAGGTTCTAGTCGAAAACAAACCCAGCTGGTCTAGCCAACTGAGCTTTCACTTTTTCTATTATATCAAATATAAGTCCGTTTGTAACTAGCAAAGAATTCTTTGGTTCTCGCTTCCTTGGGATGATTGATAATCTCCTCTGGACTACCTGACTCGATAATATGGCCCTTATCCAAGAAAAGTACTCGATCTGCTACCTGAGAAACAAAAGATATATCATGGCTGACCAGAATCATGGTTTGTCCTGCTTTGGCAGCGTCAGCAATGGATTTCTCTACCTCACCGACTAGCTCTGGGTCAAGGGCTGAGGTCGGCTCATCTAGCAAAAGAACATCTGGCTTCATGGCTAAGGCCCGCGCTAAAGCCACCCGCTGTTTTTGACCGCCTGATAAATGCTTGGGATAATGATTCTCACGATCAGACAAGCCCACCTTTGCCAACTCTTCCTTGGCAATTTTAGTCGCCTCTTGGTCAGACAAGTTTTTAACTACCAGCAGACCTTCCTTGACATTTTCCAGAGCCGTTCGACGGGAAAATAAATTGAACTGTTGGAAAACCATGGCCAATTTTCGACGCAGAGTCAAGATTTCATCTGGTGAAATAGTTGAAAAATCCACCTTGAAGTTATCAATTTCAATCCTTCCGCTGTCTGGCCGTTCCAGATAATTAAGACTGCGCAGGAAGGTTGATTTACCAGCACCTGAGGAGCCTATTAGAGCAATGACTTCGCCTTTTTGAATTTCCAAACTTAGATTATCCAAGACCTTTTGGCCAGAAAATTCCTTACTTAACTGGGAAATTTTAATCATCAAATCCTACCTCCTTGCGCTTGCTCCATTTTTTCCAGCTTGGCTGGCGCCTTGATATCCATAGCTTTTTCAATCGCACGACCGATTTGCTCAATCACGATATTGACAATCCAGTAAATAATGGAAACGGAAATGAAGCGCTCAAAATAACGATAATCCGACCCACCGATAGCCTGAGCCTTGGCAAAGACTTCTACGACGCCCGCACTAAAGGCCAGAGATGTTCCCTTGGTCAAGCCGATGAGGGAGTTAATCAGAGTCGGTGTTGCCACAACTGCTGCATTTGGAATGATGACCCGCAGATAGACTTGGCGATTGGTCATTCCCAGACTACGAGCTGCTTCGATCTCACCCGGATCTACCGAAAGAATGGCTGCCCGAATCGTCTCACTGGCATAGGCTGCTTCATTGAAAGCAAAGGCAATAATTGCAAAGACTGAGGCAGGAATAGCATTGATATTAAAAGCCGTCCCATACTTTTGATTGATGGCTTTCAACAGGAGCGGAATCCCAAAATAAGTCAACATGAGCTGAACCAAAAGGGGTGTCCCACGAAGGAAGCTCACAAAAAGAGCCTGAATAGGATACAAAATTCTTGTGCGGTTAATCTTGACCACTGCGAAAATCATGGCCAAGATGATGCCGAAAAATGCCCCACCCAGCGTCAACAAAAGTGTGACAGGTAAAGTTTTTAGAATCGCTGGAATGGCATCAAAAACAGCCCGTAAACTAAATAATTTGCCGTCTGGCAGGAGCTTCAAAAGCTCTTCATACCAGTTTGCAGCTAGGATATAAGTTGTAAACATTTTAATTACTTCTCTTTCTCGATAATGCATTATTCTATCATAATTTGGCCCAGATGAAAACTATTTGGCATCAAGAATAGGTAATCTTTAAACCTTTAATAGATAGATGGGAAATGACAATAAAATAGACCAGTAATCCTAGTCTATCATAGTTTCACTGGTCTTTAAAATATAATTTTTCTATATCGTCCATAGAAAGAATTTATGGCTAAAAAGTCTGGCGCTTAGCCTTGCGTTCTGCCCGACCACGTGCGCGGTTCTCAGCCCGCTTGGTCTTGCGGCGCTTCTCATTAACCGCCCATTGGATTTTCTTCTTATAGCCTGGTTTGATTTTTTTCTTTTTCTTCTTGACCAGACCGATCATTTCTGTGTCCAGCTTCTCCTTGGTCTTCTCCCGATTAGCACGGCGATCTCGGTCGTAGGTATCTTGAAATTCGCCGTTTTTGATCATCTTAGGAGTAAACTTGATGCCCAACTTTTCCAACTCACGAATATCTGAGTCGTCACTCGGTTGATAGAGGGTAATGGCTGTGCCGGGAAGGCCATTTCGTCCCGTCCGACCAACCCGGTGGACAAAGAAAGACAAATCCTGCGGAATGGCATCATTGATGACATGGCTAACGCCCTCGATGTCAATCCCCCGAGCCGCCAAGTCCGTCGCTACAATGTATTCAAAGTCTAGATTCTTGACCTGATTCATGATACGCTTGCGCTCCCGCGGCGGGATGTCACCGTGAATCTTAGCTACTTTCAGCCCTTGCGCAGTCAGATAGGCCTGCAATTCATCCGCCCGAGTCTTGGTATTGACAAAAATCATCGCCAGATAAGGCTGGAGGATCTGACTGATCTCATAAATCTGAGCATTCTTATCCCGCCCTTTAGTTGACAGGAGCCAGTTATCAATGGTATCGGCGATCACTGTCTTGGTCTTAATCTGCTCCATGACTGGATTAGACAGGTATTTTTTCAAGAAAGGTTGGAGCTTTTGCGGAATGGTAGCCGAGAAGACTAAAAACTGCAAGTCTTTAGGCAAGCGAGCTGCAATCCGGTCTACCGTCTCCAAAAAGCCCATATCAAGCGTCATATCAGCCTCGTCCACAACAAAGGTATGAGCCTTGTGGATAGCCAAATCACCTGACTCAACCAAGTCATAAATCCGCCCTGGCGTTCCAATGACGATATGGGGCTGGCTGGACTCTAGCTTGCCAATCTGACGAACCTTGTCAGTCCCACCGACATAGTTGGCCACTCGAATCTCTTGCTCTGAAAAGCTAGCCAGCTGACGGGCAGCCTGATAGATCTGAGTTGCTAATTCTCGGCTGGGTGCTGTAATCACTGCTTGGACACTGTCAGCCTCTTCGTCCAGCTCTTGGAAGATGGGCAGCAAGAAGGTATGCGTCTTGCCTGATCCTGTTTTGGACTCCCCAACCAAGTCTCGGCCAGATAACACCACTGGAATCAGCTTTTCTTGAACCTCTGTCGCCTCCACAAAGTTCAGATCCTTGAGGGCTTCCTGAATATAATCTTTAAAGTTAAATTCTGTAAATTTCATTTTTTCCTCTGTTTACTCTTAATCTTATCTATTATACCAGAAAAATATCTTTTCTGCTCGGCTCAGGACAAGAAAAGGCGGGCTTACACCCACCTTCATATCACAAATATAGAATGGCCAAAGTCAACAAGCTAGCTAAGAGGCCTACGCCCCAGAAGAAGAAGTCAACCTTCCATTCGCTCCAAGGCTGACCATGCCCAGAAAGGCCACCCAGCTCAAAGTGGTGATGGACTGGCGTCATACGGAAAATCCGCTTGCCACCCGTCAGTTTGAAGTAAGTTACCTGCATCATAACAGAAGTCGTTTCAAAGACATAGACGATTCCGATGAGGAGCAAGGTCCACTCTTGATGCAAGGCAATGGAGAGGGCTGCGAGCATACCGCCCAAGGCAAGACTTCCCACGTCCCCCATAAAGATTTTAGCCGGCTTATGGTTAAAGACAAAGAAGCCTAGCAAACCACCAATCATGCTGATAATGACAATCAGAAGGTCAAAGCGTTTCTGCTCCAGGGCAATGACTCCGTAAGCCACCAGGCTGATCGCAACGGAGATACTAGCCAAGCCATCAATTCCATCGGTCAGATTGACAGCGTTGGAGAAACCAACCAGCCAAAAGAGGACGAAGAAGATATAGAGGAAGCCTAGCTGCACTGGAATCGTAAAGACATTGAGAGAGTCTCCTGCCCCGTGCTGATTGTAGAAGAAGTAAAAGATAACTCCCCCTACCAGCTGCAGAGCTAGTTTCTGTTTAGGATTCAGTCCTTCGTTGATCTTACGGAAGACCTTGAGGAAATCATCCAAAAAGCCAACAATGCCGTAAAGAACCAAGATAAAGAGAATCATAATCAAGCCGTTGGACAGTTGTTGGGAAAACAAAGCTATCACGAAACTAGCCAAAACAGAAGCAACCAAAAAGACGGTTCCCCCCATCGTCGGCGTTCCAGCCTTGGCCTGATGCTGCTTGACATCCTCATGCATCTGCTGACCTGATATATGAGCCTTGTGATAAAAACGGATAAAGGCAGGAATCCCAACAAGCGTTAGGATAAAGGTCAGAATTCCTGCAATAATTGCTGTTAACATGCTAGTCTCCCAATGTAACGGTTATTTTTTTCAATTTTTTCAGGTCTGTATTGACCTTTTCCTTCTGTTTGACAACTTTTGAGCCTTTGCCTTTAAAATTGACTTCCAGCCCTTGCCATTCAGCAAATTGCTCCACATTTTCCTTGGTCCAGCCATACATATCTGGCAAATCTTCAAAGTTATCACTTAAAATCAAAATCTGTTGATTGGCTTTTAGTTCTTGCCCTTCTTTTACAGAAATCTTCTTGATTTCACTGCCTGTTCCTAAAATAACGGGCTGTACTAGATTGCGGCGAAGCTCATCAGCCAAGCCTCCTGGGCTAATTTGATTTTTTAACTTCAGTTGTTTGGTCAAACCATCGATAGATGGCATTTTATAGGTTGTTTCTTTTTCAACCAATTCCAAAGCAGGACTATCACCACTCAGATTCAAGCTGTCTTTAAGTGCCACAGCTTCTTCCAAGACTGGATTGACAACTTCCTGCCAGAAAAGTGGTGAAAATTTAACTTCAGGCTGCTGAACAGTGACATACATAATGAAATCTGGACTTTCTGCCGGCGTCATGGCTACCACGGAGTAAATGTTATTATTCTCCCCTTCCAAATAGCCCTTAGCTGTCGCAATTTGGGCTGTTCCGGATTTCACGGCCACATCTTGCCCAGAAACCTTGATAACCGGTTCTCCGCCGATATTCAGTGTTCCATAATAAGGGACCGTTCCAACCTGAATCATATAGTCCCGAGTCGTTTTCGCTGCTTTTCCTGAAACTGGATGACCAACGATTTCTGGCTGGGATTTGCGGGCACTACCCGTTCGTGAATCATAAATAGCAGAGATAAATTTCGGCTCTAACATAACACCATCATTTGAAATAGCCGAAAAGGCACGTAACATCTGCACTTGGGTTACCCCAATTCCTTGTCCAAAGGAACTCATAGCAATGGTTACAGCATTGTCTGTAGGCAAGGCACCATATTCTTCATATCCCATCCCAAAACGAGTCGGTAAGCCAAATTTGAATTTTGATAGATAGTCTATCCACTTGGCATCTCCCATGTCTTGCTCAATACGTGTCATCCCAACATTACTAGAGTATATAAAACCTTGAGCATAGGTCAGGACTTGTCCTGTTGATAACCCCATGTTTACATCCCAGTCGCGGATGGTAGCATCTGCAATCTTATATTCCGAGTTATCGAATGTTCCGGTTGGATTAAAGGATCCATTATCAATCGCTGAGGCTAGAGTCATAACTTTCATCGTTGATCCAGGCTCATACTGCGTCTGGTAAAGGAAGTTATTCCAAGTTTTCAAATGCTCAGCATTCAATCCATCTTTGGTATCCGCATTATAAGTCGGACGGTGGGTCGTTGCTAAAATTTCACCTGTCTTAGCACTGACCAAAGTCGCACTGACAAATTTACCCTTCGCTTTTTCTTGGAAGGCATCCATCCGCGTTTCCAAGTAGGTCTGCAGCTGGGCAGAAAGAGTTGTATACACATCTTTGCCGTCTTCTGTCTTAACAGAAATTTCCTCTGAACCTGGGATGATGTTTCCTTTGCTGTCTTTTTCATAGGTAACCAGACCATTCTGACCGCCCAAGATACGGTCTAGCGACTGCTCCATCCCTGAGGTTCCCACAAGAGTTTTATTACCTTCTTTATCCTCTTGCATCTGAGCCTGACCGATAAATTGCGAAGCAAAGATACCGTTACTATAGCTACGGTTAGGGCTGGTTGTGAAATCAATCCCCTCTATCTTTTCCTTCTCCATCGCTTGTCGGATAGAGCTCATAGTACTATAGGTGATCCCATTTCCTTGAGAACCAAAAGAAACCTGCTTTAAATCCTTTTGCGCAAGCTGCTGCTTAACATAGTCCTTATCTATTCCTAGATGTTGATTAAGAATCTCAGCAACCTTTTCATACTGAGATTCTTCTACATAGAGGACCTTGCCAGCGGCGGATTTGTAATTTTTATCAATAACAGCATAAATGTTATAGGTCGTTGCATCTTCAGCGATCGGGACACCGTTGCGGTCATAGATCGTTCCTCGCTTGGCAGCGACCACGACTGTCTTTTGGTGCACTTGCTTGGCACCTTTTGACAAATTAACACCGAATTTCTGATCCGTCCCGATAATCGTCGCAAAATTAATTAAGAAAATGAAAAAAAGAAAGACAGCTAAGGCACTCATGCTTTTTCCCACTCTTTTTCGATTGTATTCGGGTGTCTGTCTATTTTTTAAAGCATATCGCTGAATATTTTTTAAAAATCTATTACTCATTGGTTGTACTCACTGTCTTACGATTTCCCTTTTGGAGTTTCATATCCTGAGAGCTGGCCAACTGGGACAGCCTTTCATAACGTGTCAATTCATTCACTTCTTGCTTAATATTATCCAATTCAGCCTGCTCTGACTCAATCTGAGCATTAACTTCAGTCAAATCATGATTGACCTGCAGCAGCTTGGTCTGCATAAACACAATACTGACTGCAAGGATAATCGCTGTTAAAATAATGGAGCCATAGAAGGCTTTTTCGACTCGAGAAAATTTCCGAATCCGTTTTTGAATAGGGTGTTGCTTTCTTTCTGCCATGAAACTTACTCATGCACCTTCCTAGCCACGCGCAATTTCGCAGAATGGGCGCGATTATTGGCTTCTAATTCTTCTTTGCTTGGTAAAATGGGTTTGCGAGAAACTAACTCTAGCTTAGGCTGCAAATCATCTGGAATGAAGGGTAAACCTTTAGGAACATCTACGGTTGAAGCTTCTTTAAACAGTTGCTTGGTCAGGCGATCCTCCAGCGAATGAAAAGTAATCACTGAAATACGACCACCTACAGCCAACAAGTCAATAGCCTGCTGAATGGATTCATCGGCCGCCCCCAACTCGTCATTGACTTCAATCCGAATGGCCTGAAAAATCTGTTTAGCTGGATGACCTTTTTTCTTCAGTTCCTTAGCAGGTTTGGCCGATTTGATAATCTCCGCCAGCTCTGTCGTCGTTTCGATGGGCTTGATTTCTCTCGCTTGCTCGATCTTACGGGCAATCTGCTTGGAAAACTTATCTTCGCCATATTTGAAAAAAATACGGACTAGGTCCTTATAAGGATAGTGATTCACAACTTGGTAAGCTGTCAAGCTAGCTTCTTGATTCATCCGCATATCCAACGGTGCGTCCTGCTTATAAGAAAAACCGCGCTCCCGCTCATCCAGCTGCGGACTAGATACGCCCAAGTCGTAACAAATTCCATCAATCTTCTCGACCCCTACTTCATTCAAACGAGTCTTTAGATTGCGGAAATTATCCTTGATAAAGGTCACCATGCCCCGCTCAATATAGGGAGCCAGACGTTTTTTGGCATTGTCAATCGCAGTTTGATCCTGGTCAAAAGCATACAAATGTCCCTTGTCTCCCAGCTTACTCAAAAGATACTCGCTATGCCCAGCTCCGCCCAAGGTCGCATCAACATAGATGCCATCTGGTCGAACATCAAGCTGGTCAATCGTTTCGTGAAGAAGTACAGTAATGTGATGAAATTCTTTTGTCATATCCTATCTATTATATCACATTCATGTATAAAAAAAAATCTAAAAGAATATATCAGCTTTTGATAGGCTACCTTATAGCCTTTGCAAGTCACTTTTAGAAATCTACCACTTAGCTTACCAGCTTCTACCAGTCAGGGAAAAGGCCTTGCGGGCATGCCATATTCTGCTATAATTATAACTACCAATGCATTGCGAGTTGGAATTCCTTCACATTCCGAAATTGATTCGTCCCCAAAGGAGATTTATTATGAAACTTGCTTTACGAAATAGACTATTTGCCTTTATCAGTCTGTCACGGATCTTTAATATCCTAGGCTCTTCTATCTATAATATCGTCTTTATCGTATTTGCTTCTAGCATGCCCCAGCCCAAGTTTGCCGTTGGTATTGCCAATTTTATCGTTCTTGTTCCTACCTTTTTCACAGTCTTTGTCGGGATGAAAGCTGACAAAACCCTTCAAAAGGCCCGCTGGCTTATTCATCTAGGTTATTTGCAGGCCTTCCTCTTCATTTTGGTCGCCCTCCTGACCAAGTCTGCCTCCTACCTAGCCTTTGCTACCGTCTGCTTTCTCAATATCTTTTCCGACATTATCAGCGACTATCGCAGTGGCCTACAGATGCCTATCTTACAGAAAAATATAGAAGAGAAAGATTTGATGGAAGCTTACTCTTTCACTCAACTTCTTACTTTTTTAGGAAATTTTGCTGGGCAAGCCTTGGGCGTCTGGTTACTGAGTATCAGCCAGCAGAATTTCGCTATGGTCGCCCTCATCAACGCCCTCTGCTTCTTACTCTCCTCAAGCACTCTTTATCTGATTCGCCAAAAACTCACCCATGATGCTCCTGCTGTTGCAGAGCAAAAACTTCCTTTCAAAAAACAAATGAAAGACCTTTACCAGAATGTCCAAATGATTTTTGAACAAGAAAAAATCGGAAACTTCCTGCTAGTGCTGCTTCAAGTCCTCCTCTTAAACGCACTGGCCGGCTCTATCATGGGACTCTACAATCTCTATTTATTGGATCACCCATTTTGGGGACTAAACCTGAGCCAGTCTCTGCTCATTATCGAGTCCTGCACAGTGATTGGGATTATCTCTGCCAGTGCCTTCTCAAATGATTATTTTTCCAAGCTCTCCCTGATGCGACTCGTCGTTTGGTGCTCGCTAGCTCTCCTCCTCTTAGGCATCAGCAATTTACTCCAAGCTCCTGCTCTCTTGGGAATTTTCTTTCTGACCTTTCTCATGTACATTTCTGGAAAAATCAATCCTAAAATCAACAGCATGCTACTGAGTAAACTTCCTCCAGAAGTATTAGCCCAAACCTCCAACTTTCTCACTATGCTTTTTAGCTTTTCCATTCCGCTAGGAAGCATGATTTTTACCAGCCTTGGTCTGTGGAATATGGGAAGCGCTTGGTTGGTCTTCTCTCTGCTTGGTGGTGTCTGCCTTCTGCTCAGCCTCAAAAACAACTAGAGTAAAAATCGTCACAATTTAACAAAAAATAAGGAAGCCTAGGCTTCCTTATTACATATTTTTCAATCTTTCTACCCGATCAGAAATTGGTGGGTGAGTGTAAAAGAGCTTTTGCAAGCCACCCTTCTTCTTCGGATCATTGATGTAGAGAGCTGCACTGGCATCATCTACATGGTGCTCCATGGGCTGGCTATTGTCTAACTTCAGCAGGGCATTGATCATGCCCTTAGGATTGCGGGTCAGCTCAACACTTGAAGCGTCTGCCAGATACTCACGTTGACGAGAGATGGCCAACTGCACCAATGTTGCAGCAAGCGGCGCCAAGAGAAGAGCCAGCAGAGAGACAATCATCAAAATAATCCCTAGACCATTGTCATCATCCCGATCGTTTCGTCGACGGCTGCCACCGCCAAACCACATCATGCGCCCAGCCATGCTAGATAGCATCGTGACAGCACTTGTAAGCGCCACTGCAATCGTCGAAATACGAATATCATAATTACGAATGTGACTGACTTCATGCCCCATTACACCTTCAAGCTCTTCACGATTCATGAGGGCAAGCAATCCAGTTGTCGCAGCCACAGCCGCATTCTCAGGCTTTGAGCCAGTCGCAAAGGCATTGGGTGAAGCATCTTCTACGATGTAGACCCGAGGCATAGGAATCTGCGCCACCATGGCCATATCCTGCACAACATGGTAGAGTTCAGGCGCTTCCTGCTCGGAAACTTCCCTCGCACCGTTCATCGACATGACAATCTCTGTAGACTGAAAAATCATACTGACAGCATAAATACCACCGATGATGAAAGCAATGACCATCCCACCAAAGGGAGAATCGAGCCAAAGATAGCCGACAGCAGCCCCAATCAAAGCTAAAAGAGCAAAGAAGGCGACGAGGAGAACCCAAGTACGCCTTTTATTGCTGGCAATTTGGTCAAACAACATAGTCGTCACCTACCCCAAATCGCTAAAATCCACTTTAGGAACAGCCTTTTCTTCCTCTGGTGTCTTCAAGAAGTCTGCTGCTTTAAAGCCAAACATACCTGCAATGACATTGCTTGGGAAAGTTTCCATTTTGACATTGTAGTTGCCGGTTACTGAATTGTAAAGCTGACGAGAATAAGCAATCTTATTTTCTGTATTTGTCAACTCTTCCTGAAGTTTCAAGTAGTTTGTATTTGCCTTAAGGTCTGGGTAATTCTCAGCAACCGCAAAGATACCAGAAATCGAACGAGTCAAGGCATCACTAGCCTCCATAGCTTGGGCAGGTGATGAGGCAGCAGCTACTTGGTTACGCAATCGAGTAACATTTTCCAAGGTTGATTTCTCATATTTTCCATAACCTTTAACCGTCTCTAACAGGTTAGGAATCAGGTCATTTCGGCGCTTGAGCTGGACATCAATCTGACTCCAAGCCTCTTGAGTTTGCATACGGCTTTTAACAAGACCATTGTAAACAGAAATCACGAAAATAGCTACAACTGCCACAACTGCAATAATAATAAAAAACATGGACATAATAAAGATACTCCTTATGATTTGATTGCACCTATTATAACAAAAAAAGCTCAACCTGTCTTTCTTGACATGTCATCTAGTAAAAGAGCTTTAGCTTGAGTAATATCCAAACGCTAAAATGTCAGAAATCTAGAAAAAACTTCTTCATTTTTCTAGAAATCAGGGCAAGTCTGTATCTAACCCTTGGGGACGAAAGAAGCTGATAGGTAGCAGCACCTTGCACCGTTTTATGATATAATAGGATGAATACTGACAAACAAGGATGAAACTATGACACCGCAAGAATTTTACCAGCTCTTAGCCCAGCAGGGAATCGAGCTGACCGACCGCCAGAAAGACCAGTTTGAGCGTTATTTTGAACTCTTGGTCGAATGGAATGAAAAAATCAATCTGACGGCTATCACTGAGAAAAATGAGGTCTATCTCAAGCATTTCTATGATTCAATTGCCCCCGTTTTGCAAGGCCTGATTGACAATCAAGAGCTTAAGCTTCTGGACATCGGAGCAGGTGCAGGCTTTCCCAGCCTCCCTATGAAAATCATCTGCCCTCAGCTGGATGTGACTATCATTGACTCGCTCAATAAACGCATCAACTTCCTCAAACTGCTGGCAGAGGAGCTGGCGCTGGACAAGGTTCACTTCTACCATGGCCGCGCAGAAGACTTTGCTCAGGACAAGGCTTTTCGGGCCAAATTTGACCTAGTCACTGCCCGTGCAGTCGCTCGCATGCAGGTCCTGTCTGAATTGACCATTCCCTACCTAAAAGTAGGGGGCAAACTTCTGGCGCTCAAGGCTTCCAACGCCCCCGAGGAGCTAGAGGAAGCAAAAAATGCCTTGAACCTCCTCTTTAGCAAGGTCCAAGACAACCTCAGCTATGCCCTACCAAACGGTGACCCTCGCTTTATTACGGTGGTGGAAAAGAAGAAAGAAACTCCCAACAAATACCCCCGCAAGGCCGGTATGCCAAATAAAAGACCATTATAAAAAGAAAAATCAGGCCATACTTGCCTGATTTTTTATGTTTGTTAAACCATATTATTTTTCCACAGCCTCATTATAGATTCGAATCCAAGGAGCAACTTGATTTATCACATCTAAAAACTGTAATAAGTCAATATATTTTTGATCCGTATAAGGTCCAAAAGCCAGACGAATATCTTTGTTAGAACTCATTGGATTGTAATACAGATACAGGTGATGAACTTTTGCATACTTTGTTTCTTGCACTTCCTCAATCTTAATGGTCACATCAACTAAATCAGAAAGCATGAGAAATTGGAAATAAGCATCCACCCGTATGATGGCATCCTTGTAGAGATAGAGAGATAAGCTTTCACGCGCATAACGAGAGTCGCTATAAATCAGTTGAAGATCCTTTTCCAGCTCTGGAAAGTGAGAATAAAGTTCTTGACAGCGTCGCAAACTCTTTTCCCTATTGACTATAGCAAGGCAAGTAAAGAGACCGCTCATCGCCATTAGCAAGATGATTAAAATCAGGGTCATTCTCCCCCCGACTTCATCTGTCTGTGACAAAGCCAAGAGCAAAACGAAAGCCCCTAGACCACAAAAAATAGGAAAAACTAATTCCTTATAAAATTTAAAATTTATTTTTTCTTGCACCGATTGATCCTCTCAATCCAAACCTGGCTAGTTTTCCACCTTTAGCCTAGGCCCAAGGATTATAAAAGCGTCCTTTATTGACAACGAAAAGAAGAAGGCTGAGGGCTAGTAGTAGGACGGACACCAAGATTACAAGTTTGTCTAGTTTTCCGAAGGCTTGCTGGGTATACCAGGTCCGCTTTTTGTTTTTCCCAAAGCGACGCAGCTCCATGGCCGTCGCGATGGTGTTGATTCGCTCAAGCGAGCTGAAAATCAAGGGAATAACGATTTGCAGATTGCCCTTGACCCGCTTGCTGAGGGGAGCTTTTTGGGATAATTCTTGTCCACGCGCCTCTTGAGACATCTTGATGAGGTAAAATTCCTCCTGCAAATCCGGAATATAACGCAGGGTCAGGCTGACCGCATAAGCAATCTTATAAGAAAGGCCGATTTGATTGAGACTGGAAGCAAATTGACTGGGATGGGTGGTCATGAGAAAGATCACCGCTAGGGGAATCGTTGAGAAATACTTGAGCAAAAGATTCAAAAGATAAAAGAGCTCCTGAAGCGTGAGATTATAAGCTCCCCAGCCTGTCCAGATCAGATTCTTTGCTCCATAAATCTCCACCCCATACTGAGGAGCAAAGAGATAGACCATGAGAATATTCAGTGCTGCAAAAGTTCCCGCAAAAGCTAAAACGAAAGAAATATCCTTCAGCCGAATCTCAGACACTCGAAATAAAATCAGGGAAGCTAGCGCCACAAGAAGGAGGAAGCGCGTATCGTAGCTCATCATGGCCGCCACCGAAACCAGGATAAAAAAGATTAGTTTGCTGGCACCAGAAAGAGCATGGAGAAAAGTCTGTCCGGCATGGTAGCCAATCAATTTCTGCTGATTAAACATGACTTTCCTCCTTTTTTCGCATGTAAAATTGAGTCAGAGCTAGCGGATCCACTCCCAGCTTCTCAGCTAAGCTAAAAATCGAAGTTTCCTTTAGATTGGCCGCTGCAATCAACTCATGATTGGACAGAACCTGAGCAGGCGACTGGTCTGCTAAAATCTGGCCGTCCACCACCACGATGGCCCGATCCGAATAATCCAACATAAGCTGCATATCATGGGTAATCATGATAATCGTGTGTCCCTGCTGGTTTAGCTCATCGAGAAAGTCCATCATCTCTGTATAATGGCGCTGATCCTGACCAGCTGTCGGCTCATCCAAAAGGATAATCTCTGGATTTAGCACCAAGATAGAAGCAATGGTCACCCGTTTCTTCTGACCAAAAGACAGGGCTGAAATCGGCCAACTGCGGAATTCATAGAGGCCACAAGTTTTGAGCACAGCATGAACCCTTTCTTCAATCTCTGCTTCTGCAAAACCACGCAACCGCAGTCCCAGAGCTACTTCATCAAAGATCATTGTGGTCGAAATCATCTGATTGGGATTTTGCAAGACATAGCCAATCCGCTCCGCTCGCTCCTTGATAGAGTCTCCCTTGATATCCTGTCCCTGCCAACGATACTCCCCTTCTGTATCAATAAAACGACAGAGAGCCTTGGCTAGCGTAGACTTGCCAGCACCATTTTTCCCAACAATGGCTATCCGCTCACCCTTGAAAATCTTCAGACTGATATCCCGCAAAATAGGTCTATCGCTCTGATAAGCAAAGGAAACATGGTCGAGTTCTAAAAGGGCCTCGTGCCTACTGTCAATCTGCTCTGCTTTTTGGTCGGTCAGATTCTGCGAAAGTCCTGTAAGTTCCAGC